>CALFYQ010000313.1 GCA_937952085.1 uncultured Paracoccaceae bacterium
GACGGTGATCGGTGGCCTGCGGCCGGCGGCGATCGAAACGGGGCTCATGGCAGCAGATAGGCTGGGCGCGCCCGGCGCGGCAAGCGCTCAAGTCAGCCGGGCGATGCGGGAGCGGAGCTCATCGGCCAGCGCCTCCCGCTCCTCCGGGGTGAGGAACGCGCCGAGCTCGATCCGCCGCCCGGCGCCTCGGAGCGTGAGATAGCGGGAAATCTCCCGCGTGTCCTTCACCTCGATCTCCACCCAGTAGGGGTTCGCGGCCCAGCGCCGGACCCTGCCCCAGGGCTCCCGCCGCTCCACCGCGATGGCGTCGGGCCAGAGCCGAAGCTCCTCCGTCAGCCGGCCGGAGACATAGGAGAGCTTCATGAAGCCCCAGAGCGCAAGGAAGGCGGCCCCGGCCCAGGGCGCGAGGGCCAGCGCGGCGGGCGTGCCGGCCAGCGCCAGGATCGGCAGCGCCATCATCCCGGCCGAGCCCCAGAGCAGCCAGCGGAACCCCTTCGTCCCGAGCGAGCGATGCGGCCAGAGCGTGACGCGCCAGAGCGGCGGGTCCGCCCGCGTGAACGGGTCCGCCGCCCCCCAAGCAGAAGCGGCCGGGAGTTTCCCCCCGGCCGCCGCGTCAATCGCTCTGTCCGTCACCGAGGGCCTCAGTGATGCGCCTTGTCCCACATCTCGCGGGTCGGCAGCGTCTCGAAGGTGTGGGCGGGCGGCGGGTTCGGCAGCGTCCATTCCAGCGTCTCGGCGTGCTCGCCCCAATAGGCCGGCTTCGTCACCTTCTCGCCCTTCGTCAGGGTGTGCCAGACGATCCAGAGGAAGAAGATCAGCGAGATCCCGGAGAGGAACGCGCCCCAGGAGGAGACGTGGTTCCAGAGCGCGAACTGCTCCGGATAGTCGATATAGCGCCGGGGCATGCCCTGCCGCCCGAGGAAGTGCTGCGGGAAGAAGGTGAGGTTCGCGCCGATGAACATCAGCCAGAAGTGCAGCTTGCCCGCCCATTCCGGATACTGCCGGCCCGTCATCTTGCCGCACCAGTAGTAGAGGCCGGCAAAGATGCCGAAGACGGCTCCGAGCGACATCACGTAGTGGAAGTGCGCCACGACGTAATAGGTGTCGTGATAGGCCCGGTCCACGCCCGCCTGGGACAGGATCACGCCCGTCACGCCGCCGACGGTGAAGAGGAAGAGGAAGCCGAAGGCCCAGAGCATCGGCGTCTTGAACTCGATCGAGCCGCCCCACATCGTCGCGATCCAGGAGAAGACCTTGATGCCCGTCGGCACCGCGATCAGCATGGTCGCGAACATGAAGTAAGCCTGCGCGTCGGCGCTCATTCCCACCGTGTACATGTGGTGGGCCCAGACGACGAAGCCGAGGCCGCCGATGCCCACCATCGCGAACACCATACCGAGATAGCCGAAGATCGGCTTCTTCGCGAAGGTCGAGATCACGTGGGAGATGATGCCGAAGGCCGGCAGGATGATGATGTAGACCTCGGGGTGCCCGAAGAACCAGAGGATATGCTGGTAGAGCACCGGGTCGCCGCCGCCGGCCGGATCGAAGAAGGTCGTGCCGAAGTTGCGGTCCGTCAGCAGCATGGTGATCGCCCCGGCCAGAACCGGAAGCGCGAAGAGGATCAGCATCGCGGTGACGAGGATCGACCAGGCGAAGAGCGGCACCTTGAAGAGCGTCATGCCTGGCGCGCGCATGTTGAGGAAGGTCGTGATCATGTTGATCGCGCCGAGGATCGACGAGGCGCCGGAAAGATGGACCGCGAAGATCGCCAGATCCATCGAATAGCCCTGCTCGCGCGTCGAAAGCGGCGCGTAGAGCACCCAGCCGACGCCCGCGCCCGCCTGGCCGTTGCCGCCCGGCATGAACACCGACATCACCGCCAGCGTCGAGCCGGCGAAGAACATCCAGAAGGAGAGGTTGTTCATACGCGGGAACGCCATGTCCGGCGCGCCGATCATCAGCGGCATGAAATAGTTGCCGAACCCGCCGAAGAGGAGCGGAATCACCACGAAGAACATCATCAGGACGCCGTGACCGGTGATCAGGACGTTCCAGAGATGGCCGTTCGGGGTGCATTCAGCGGCCGCGAAGCCCTCCATGCACATGTACTGGACGCCCGGATCCATCAGCTCGAGGCGCATGAACATCGTGAAGGCGACCGAAAGGATCCCGAGGACCGAGGCCGTGATGATGTAGAGGATCCCGATGTCCTTGTGGTTGGTCGACATGAACCAACGGGTGAAGAAACCGGGATGGTGCTCGTCGTGGGCGCCGTGCGCGGCCGCGTCCGCCATATGTGCCTCTCCTTCGACCTGCGTTCCCGACCGCCGGGACGTAGGAATTCCAAGCATTGAATACCGGGCGCGCGGCCTGGGCTCAACTTCGCGTTCGGCCGCGCGCTGCGGCGGATCGTCCTTAGAGATTAGCGGGAAGCGGCGGAAAGCGCCATGCGCCATCCGCCGCGCCCTGGCGGAACGACCCGCCGGATCAGTTCGTGTGCGGGAGCGAGGCGAGATAGGCCGCCACATCGGCCCGGTCGGCCTCGTCCTTCAGCTTGAACGCCATCTTCGAGCGGGCTTTCGAATCGTCGAGATACGCGGCGAGGTAGGCCTTCGGATCCTCTAGATAGGCGATGATCGACGCTTCGTCCCAGACAAGCCCCTTCTCGCCGGCGGCGATCAGCGAGTCGCCATACTTGAAGTCAGCGGCGCCCGCCTTCCGGCCGATCACGGCGAAGAGGTTCGGGCCGGTCTTGCCGCCCTTGAGGATCACGTTGTCCCCGTCGGCGATGGTGTGGCAGGTCTTGCAGCGCTTGGCGGTGGTCGCCTCGCCCTTAGCCGGGTCGCCCGCATGGGCCCCTCCGGCGGCGAGAAGCGCGACGACGGCGACGGCGGCGAAACGGAACATGCTTTTCCTCCTCGGGTGGTTCCTAGGGTCTCGCATGACGAAGCTCGCTTGAGAAAACGGCGCGGAACGCCGCCTCCAGAGCCGAGTCGACCTCTGACATAACCGTGGGCACTCCAAGGTCAACGAGACTGGTGACGCCGTGAGCGCGGATGCCGCAGGGCACGATCGCATCGAAATGCGACAGGTCCGGCTCGACGTTCAGCGCGAAGCCGTGAAACGCGACCCAGCGGCGCACCCGGACGCCGATCGCGGCGATCTTGTCCTCCGCCGGGCGCCCGTCCGGGGCCGGCGGCCGGTCCGGCCGCACCACCCATACGCCGATCCGGTCCGGGCGGCGCTCCCCCTTCACGCCGAACTCGGCGAGGGCGCGGATGATCCAGGTCTCGAGCGCGCAGACATGGGCGCGGATGTCCCGCCCGCGGCGTTCTAGGTCCAGCATGGCGTAGACCACGCGCTGGCCCGGGCCGTGATAGGTGTATTCGCCCCCGCGCCCGGCGCGGCGCACCGGAAAGCGTCCGGGCTCAAGAAGGTCCGCCGGCTTCGCGCTGGTGCCCGCAGTGATGATCGGCGGGTGCTCCAGCAGCCAGACGCATTCCTCCGCCCGCCCCTCACGAATCGCGGCGACCCGCGCCTCCTGGAAGGCCAGCGCCTCGTCGTAGTCCGTCAGGCCGTCGCTGATGCGCCACTCGATCATGCGCGAGGGCTACGCCTGCTTCCACGCGCTCGCAAGCGGCGCGAAAATCGCCCTTGCGCCGCCCCCGGCCCCGCGCTAATTGGCGCCCCGCTGGCATGATGCGGTCGTGGCGGAATTGGTAGACGCGCAGCGTTGAGGTCGCTGTGGGGTAACTCCCGTGGAAGTTCGAGTCTTCTCGACCGCACCATAAAGCCCGCGAGGCGGGCCCTTCTCCGGAACCGAAAGCGGGTCGCGCGCATTTAGGCGTCGTGGCTCGAACCATCGCCAGAGACGCGACGCCCCAGGCGCCCCGACGACCGGGGCGTCGGCGCGTGCGGCCGGTGGTGACGGCGGCGGAGGCCTATCCCGAGCTGGAGCGCGCCGCGGTCGCGGCCGAGCGCGAGATCCTCTTCTCGTTCAGAGTCTTCGATTGCGAGACGCGGCTCCGTACGGCGGAGGCGCGCAAGGCGGCCGGCGGCGACGACTGGGCGGCTCTTCTGGCCGCGCTCGCGGCGCGCGGCGTGCGGGTGCGGCTTCAGGTGTCCGACTTCGACCCGATCGGCGGCGCGGCGCTGCACGAGGCGGCCTGGCGTTCGCTGCGCCGGCTGGCGGCGGCGGCGCGGGCGCGGCCCGGCGCCGGCGCGCGGATCGAGGCGTTTCCGGCGCTGCACCCGGCCGAGGTCGGCTCCGCGCTCCGGCTCCTCTTCGCGCCGAAGGCGCGGCGGGAGCTTCGAAAGGCGCTGGAGCGGCGGGACGACGATGCGCCGCCGCTGGCCAAGGCGGCGCCCGGGCTCAAGAATGCGATGCGGCGGAAGACGCCGCGGCTCCACCCGGCGAGCCATCACCAGAAGATCGCCATCGTCGACCGGCGCTGGGCGATGATCGGCGGAATGGACGTGGACGAGCGCCGCTGGGACACGCCCGACCACGACCGCCCCGCCGCGGAGACATGGCGCGACGTGAGCCTGATCGTCGAGGGGCCGCGCGCCGCCGCGGTCCACGCCGCGGCCGCGGGGCTCTGGAACCGGGCGGCGGCGGACTGGCGCGCCTCGCCGCTTCTGACGGATGCGCCGAAAGGGCTGGCGCGGCCCCGGAAAATTGAGGCGAAGCCGCCGCGGGAGGACCCGGCCTTCCGCATCGTGATGACCGAATCCGCCGCCGAGCCGGGCGCGTTCCGCTTCGGGCCGCAGCCGGTCCGGACCGGGACGGAGGAGGCCGCGCTGGAGCTGATCGGCGAGGCCGAGCGGTTCCTCTACATCGAGACCCAGTTCCTGCGCTCGGACCGGATCGCCCGCGCCCTTGCGGCGGCGGGCCGGCGGCGGAAGGCGCTGGAGCTTGTCATCGTCCTCCCCTTCGCGCCCGAGCATTTCGCCTTCGAGGGGCGGCGGGACGCGGCGGTGCGGCAGGGCGAGGCGCTGCAAAGCCGGGCGCTTGGCCTGATCCGCCGCGCCTTCGGATCGCGCCTCGCGGTGCTCAGCCCGGCGAAGCCGCGGCGGCGCGGGCCGGAGGACAGCTTCGTCGCCCATGGCGCCGGCATCGTCTACGTGCATTCCAAGGTGCTGATCGCCGACGGGAAGGCGGCGATGGTCGGCTCCGCCAACCTCAACGACCGCTCGCTCCGCTGGGACACCGAGGCCTCCGCGCTCTGGCGCGAGGCGCCGCCGGTCGCGGCCCTGCTCGACCGGCTGGCGGAGAGCTGGCTCGGGCCGGCGCCGGGGCCGGCCGACCGCGTGGCGACCTGGCGGGAGGCGGCCGAGGCCAACCGCGCGGCGCCGCCCGACCTTCGGCAAGGGTTCCTGCTGCCGCATGACGAGCGGCGGGCGCGGCGCTTCGCGAAGCGCTACCTCTTCCTGCCGGACGAGCTCTTCTGATCGCGCGCGCCGCGATTCAAGGTTGAATCAGAGATCAACATCCTGATTTCAATATCACATCGAAGATTTGGAATGTCAGACGGCCTGGCGCGCGAAGTACCGGCAGAGCACGCCGCGATAGATCCGGGCGAGGGCGCGGATCTCATCGACCGGCGCGCTTTCGTTCACCTGGTGCATGGTCTGGCCGACGAGGCCGAACTCCGCCACCGGGCACATCGCCTTCACGTAGCGGGCGTCGGAGGTGCCGCCCGTGGTGGAGAGGACCGGCTTCACCCCGGTCTCGGCCTCGGCGGCTTCGGAGATGATGTCGGAGAGAAGGCCGGGCTCGGTGATGAAGCTCTCGCCGGAGACGCGCACCTCGGTCTCGATCCGCACATCGGTCCCCGACGCCGCCGCGGCGGCCTCCTGCAGGAGCCGCATGGTCAGCTTTTTCGAAGTGTGGGCGTCGTTGAAGCGGATGTTGATCGTCGCCCTCGCCCGCTCCGGGATCACGTTCGAGGCCGGGTTGCCGACATCGACCGTGGTGATCTGGAGCGTCGACGGGTCGAAATGCGCAGCGCCCTTGTCGAGCTCCCAGCTCGCCAGCCGGTCGAGCAACCGCGCCAGCGGGTGGACCGGGTTGGCGGCGCGGTGCGGATAGGCGGTGTGGCCCTGCTTGCCGGTGGCGGTGAACTTCGCCGTGAGAGAGCCGCGGCGGCCGATCTTGATCATGTCGCCGAGGGTTTCCGGGCAGGTCGGCTCGCCGACGAGGCAATGGTCGAGCCGCTCGCCGGTCGCGCGCATCCAGTCGAGGATCGCCGGGGTGCCGTCGACCGACTCGCCCTCCTCGTCGCCGGTGACGAGGATCGCGACGGCGCCCTGGCCGCCCTCGGCCCGGTAGGCGGCGGCGGCGGCGCAGAAGGCGGCGACGCCCGATTTCATGTCCACCGCGCCGCGGCCCCAGACCCGGCCCTCGGCGATCTCGGCGGCGAAGGGCGGATGGCTCCAGGCCGCCTCGTCCCCTGGCGGCACCACGTCGGTATGGCCGTTGAAGCCGAAGACCGGCGTCGAAGTCCCCGCCTTGGCGAAGAGGTTGGCGATGCCGTTCCGGTCGCAGCGATGGACCGTGAAGCCCGCCGCCGCCAGCCGCTCGGCGAGGAGCGGGATCGCGCCGTCATCGGCCGGCGTCACCGAGCGGCGGCGGATCAGCGCCTGGGTCAGCTCCACCGGGTCGATCATGCACGGTCCTCCACGAGCGGCGGCACGTCGAGCGGCGCCGCGGCGAAATGGGCGACGTCATGCGCCGCAAGCTCCTCCCGACCGCCAAAGCCCCAGAGCGCACCGATGGGCGCCACCCCGTTGGCCGAGGCGGCGAGGGCGTCGTGCAGCCGATCGCCCAGCATGTAGGAGCGGGCCGGGTCCGCGCCGGTGGCCTTCACCGCGTGGGCCAGAAGGTCCCGCTTGTCGCCGAGGGTTCCGTCGAGACCGGGGCCGAATTCGGCGTCGAAATGCGGCTGGAAGCCGAAATGCGCGGTGATCCGCTGCGCCGGCGGCAGCGGCTTCGCGGTGGCGAGGGCGAGGCGGTAGCCGCGGGCGCGGAGCCGCTCCAGCATCTCGTGCGCGCCCTCGAAGACGAGCGCGTCGAAGAGGCCGCCATCGTCGTAATGGGCGCGGTATAGATCCCGCGCGCGGGCGCGGTGCGGCTCCGGCACGCCGAGCCGGCCGAGGCTTTCGTGGAGCGGCGGGCCGACGCAGAGGCGGAGCGCGTCGTCATCCGCCTCCGGCGCGCCCACGCCGGCGAGGGCGTGGCGGAGCGCGGCGAAGATGCCGGGGGCGCTGTTCACCAGCGTGCCGTCGAGATCGACGAAGACCCAGGCGCTCATGCTTCGCCCTCCCCGTATTCCGGCTCCATCAGCGCGACGATGACGGCGTTCTCCGCCGCGGCCCGCTCCATCAGGGCGATGTCTTCGGGCTCGAAGGTCTCGCCCGCCGTCTCCCGTTCGGCGCGGGAGCCGAGGCCCTCGATCTCCAGCACGGCGAGGCCGGCGTCCTTCAGGATCGCCGCCGCGTCCCGCGCCGCCGAGGCCTCGTCCCGCGCGGCGACGTAGAGGAGGAGCGCGGCGCCGGTGGCGCCCTTCGGCAGGCCGTCGCCCTTCGCCCGCCCGGCGCGGGCGAGAAGGGTGAAGACCGCCGCTTCCGCCATCAGGCGCGGCGCAGGAGGCGCGCCGCGGCGATCAGCAGGCAGGCGCCGCCCACCGCCACGCCGAGCTGGCCGAGAAGGCCGGTGAAGGTGGCGCCGAGCGCCGCCATCAGCACCGCGT
>CALFYQ010000314.1 GCA_937952085.1 uncultured Paracoccaceae bacterium
CCTCATCGTGTTCGCGGTCTTCTCCGTTCTCTATCTGAAGGAGAGCCTGAGCTGGGGCGTCGTCGCCGGCTTCGCGCTGATCGCCGCGGGCGCCGCATTGGTGTTCCGGGGGTGAACGCGATGGCGCGGATGCGAGAAGATTTCGCGATTAACGTGATGAAAAGCCTCGGCGCCGCAGGACTCGTCTCCAGCGCGACGGAGCCGGCCCATAACGGGCGGGCGGCGCAGGGGAGAATCCCAGATGCTGGACGACAAGATCGAAAACGGGCATGCGGCGCCCGGCGCGGCCTCGAACCCGCGCTTCATCTCGGACGTGGCGCGGCTCGCGATCGAGGCGGCCACGGCGAAGCTCGAGAGCCTGGACGCGGACCCGATCTATCGCGTCGCGCTGGCCGAGGCCGGGGTGCGGGACTTCGCCCGCGCGATGGCGGACCGGTTCCCGGAGCTCCGTTCGCAGATCGCCGTGAAGTTCGACGAAATGGCCACCGAGCTCCGCTCGGAGGCGCGGCGGCAGAATCCGCAGCGCGCTGCGGCGCCCGCGGCAGGAGGACGACTGAATGTTGAAGGTGCGCGATCTCACGGTCTCGCTGGCGGAGGAGCCGAAGCGGATTCTCAAGGGGCTGACGCTCGACGTCTCGGCGGGGAGCGTGCACGCGATCATGGGGCCGAACGGTTCGGGAAAGTCGACGCTCTCGTACGTGCTGGCGGGGCGTGACGGCTACGTAGTGGAAGGGGGCGCCGCCGAACTCGACGGCGCCGACCTTCTCTCGATGGAGCCGGAGGACCGGGCGGCGGCGGGGCTGTTCCTCGCCTTCCAGTACCCGGTGGAGATACCCGGCGTCGGCAACATGACCTTCCTCCGCACTGCGCTGAACGCGCAGCGCAAGGCCCGCGGGGAGGAGGAGCTCGACGCCGCCGCCTTCCTCCGGCTGGTCCGGGAGAAGGCCAGGGACCTGAAGATCGACGCCGAGATGCTGAAGCGCCCGGTCAATGTGGGCTTCTCCGGCGGCGAGAAGAAGCGCAACGAAATCCTGCAGATGTCGGTGCTCGAGCCGAAGATGTGCATCCTCGACGAGACCGATTCCGGCCTCGACGTCGATGCGATGAAGCTCGTCTCCGAGGGCGTGAACGCGCTTCGCGACGAGGGCCGGGCCTTCCTCGTCATCACCCATTACCAGCGCCTGCTCGACCATATCCGCCCCGACGTGGTGCACATCATGGCGGACGGTCGCATCGTCGAGACCGGCGGGCCCGAGCTCGCGCTCGAGGTCGAGACCAACGGCTACGCCGACATCCTCGCGAAGGTCGCGTGATGGTGGCGCCGGCGGCGAAGATCGAGGGCGCGGAGGCGCTCATCGCGCGGCGCCCGCGCCCGGCGAAGGGCGCGGCCTGGGCCGAGGCGGCGCGGGAGGCGGCGCGCGGCCGGCTGCTCGCCATGGGCGCGCCCGGCCGGCGCGACGAATACTGGCGCTTCACCGACCCGGCGCCGCTCCTCGCCGAGGGCGCGCGCGCCGCGGTGGTGGATGAGGCGCCCGGCTTCGATGGCGTCGAGGCGCTCCGCCTCGTCTTCGTCGACGGCGCCTTCCGCCCCGACCTCTCCGACGCGCCCGAGATGGAAGGGGTGGAGATTCAGCCCCTCGCCGTGGCGCTCGGCGCCGACATCCACTGGGCGCGCGGCCTCTTCGGCGCGCTGGAGGCGGCCGGTCAGAGCCCCGTCTCCCGCCCCTTCGCCGCGCTCAACACCGCGACGGCCGAGGCGGGCTTCGCGATCCGCGTCACCGGCAGGCCGGCGAAGCCGATCCTCTTCGAGTACCGGCATGAGCGGGAGGAGGCCGAGGCCTCGATCCGCGGCCTCGTGAAGGTCGAGCCGGGCGCCGAGGCGACGCTGCTGGAGACCGGCCCGGCCGCGGCGCGGTTCGACAAGGTCTTCGAGATCGAGCTTTGCGAGGGCGCCTTCCTCCGTCATGCGCGGATGCAGGGGCCGGACCATGACCGCCTCGCCGCCACCCATGTCTTCGCCCGGATCGCCGCGGGCGCGCGGCTCCGCGCCTTCACGCTGACGACGAACGGCCGGCTCACCCGCAACGAATACGTGATGGAGCTGAACGGCGAGAACGCCTCCGGCCATGTCGCCGGCGCCGCGATCGGCGCGGCGGGCTTTCACCATGACGACACCGTCTTCGTCACCCATGCGGCGGCCCATTGCGAGAGCCGGCAGGTCTTCAAGAAGGTGCTGCGCGCCGGGGCGCGGGGCGTCTTTCAGGGCAAGATCCTGGTGAACCAGAGTGAGCAGAAGACCGACGGCTACTAGATCAGCCAGGCGCTCCTCCTCGCTGACTACGC
>CALFYQ010000315.1 GCA_937952085.1 uncultured Paracoccaceae bacterium
CGCCTCCGGCGCCCTCGCGCCGACGACGGGGGACGTCCGCTATCACGGGCGGAGCATCGTCGGCGCGCCGCCCCATGCGCTCGTCCATCAGGGCGTCGCGCGCTCCTTCCAGATCACCTCGATCTTCCCGCAGCTCACCGTGGCGGAGAACGTGCGCGTGGCGCTTCTCGCCCGGCGCGGCCTCTGCCGCGACTTCCTCCGCCCCGCCGGACGGATGCTGACGGCGGAGATCGGCGCCATTCTCGAGCGCGTCCGCATGGCGGACCGGCGGGAGACGGTGGCGGGCGAGCTCGCCGCGGGGGACCGCAAGCGCCTCGAATTCGCCATCGCGCTCGCCGGCGAGCCCTCGGTCTTCCTGCTCGACGAGCCGACGGCGGGGATGAGCGCGGCGGAGCGGTCGCTGGTCGTGGACGTCGTCCTCGACCTCAACGCCCGAGAGGGGGTGAGCATCCTCTTCACCGAGCACGACATCGACATGGTCTTCGCCATGGCGCAGCGCATCGCCGTGCTCCACCAGGGAAAGAAGATCGCCGACGGCGCCCCCGCCGCGGTGCGCGCCGATCCGCGGGTCCAGGAAGTCTATCTCGGCGAGGGCGCCCATGCTTGAGGTCGAGGGTCTCGAAACCCGCTACGGCGCCGCGCAGATCCTCTTCGGCGTCTCCTTCACGGTGGAAAAGGGCCGCGCCGCCTGCCTCGTCGGGCGGAACGGCGTCGGCAAGTCGACGACGCTCCGCTCGATCATGGGGCTGACGCCGCCCGCCGCCGGCTCCATCCGGTTCGAGGGGACGGAGATCGCAGGCCTCCCGCCCTTCCGCATCGCCCGGCTCGGCCTCGGCTACGTGCCGGAGGACCGGCGGATCTTCGCCGACCTGACGGTGGAGGAGAACCTCCAGATCGCCGAGCGGCCCTCCGAGGGCGGCATCGAATGGAGTATCGAGAAGGCCTACGAGATGTTCCCGCCTCTCGCCGAGTTCCGCCGTCGGCAGGGCGGCTATCTCTCCGGCGGGCAGCAGCAGATGCTCACCATCGCCCGCACGCTGATGGGGGCGCCGCGCCTCCTCCTCCTCGACGAGCCGACCGAGGGCCTCTCCCCCCTTGTCATCCGCGATCTCGAGGAGGCGATCCTGAAGCTGAAGGCGGAGGGGCTGACCATGCTCCTCGCGGCGCAGGACCTCCGCTTCGCCCACAACGTCGCCGACGACGTCTATGTGATGAACCGCGGCGAGATCGTCTGGGGCGGCGCCATAGAGGCGGCGCGCGCGGCCTCGGGCGAGGTCGCCGCGCATCTCGCCGTATGAGCCGGGGTTTCGAGACCGACGTGCTGGTGGTCGGCGGCGGCGGCTCCGGTCTCGCCGCGGCCGTGGGCGCGGCCGAGGCCGGCGCGAAGGTGACGCTCCTCGAGAAGAACCCCGCGCTCGGCGGCAGCACCGCGTGGTCGGTCGGCTCGATCACCGCGACCGGCACCGCGCACCAGCGCGCGAAAGGGATCGAGGACGACCCCGCGGCGCATTTCGAGGATCTCGGGAAGCTCGCCGGCCCGCTCGCCAACCGGGACAATCTCGCGCTCCGCCGCCTTCTTGTCGAGAACGCGCCCGAGACCGTGCGCTGGCTCCGCGCCATGGGGGTCGAGTTCATCGGCCCGCTGGAGGAGCCGCCGCACCGGAAGCCGCGGATGCACGTCGTCTTGCCGAACTCGCGGGCCTACATCCACCGCCTCTCGCGCCGCGCGCGCGCGCTCGGCGTCGAGATCCGGCTTGGCGCGCGGGCGACGCGAATCGTGGTGGATGAGGGCGCCGCCGTCGGCGTCGAGGCGGTGGCCGGCGGCCGCGCCATCCTCTTCCGCGCCCGGCGCGGCGTCGTCCTCGCCGGCGGCGACTATAGCGGCGACGCCGCATTGAAGGCCGCGCATGTCTCCGACCGGCTCGCCCGCACCCCGGCCGTCAACCCGACCGCGACCGGCGATTGCCAGCGCCTCGTCGAGGCGGTCGGCGGCGAGATCCTGAACGGCGATCTCGCGCTCGGCCCGGTGCTGCGCTTCGCGCGGCCGTCGCGCCGGCCGCTGACCGGGCGCCTGCCGCCCTGGCCGGCGCTGACGAAATTCATGCGCTGGGCGATGGACCGGCTGCCGCCGGGCCTGATCCGCCCCTTCGTGATGAGCTTCATGGTGACGGTGCTGGCGCCCGAGCGGAGCCTCTTCGCCAACGGCGCGCTGCTGGTCAGCGCGTCGGGGGACCCGCTCGCCGACCCGGCCGGCCCCGGAGAGGCCGTCGCCGCGACGGCGGACAATTCCGGCTGGATCGTCTTCGACGACGCCGTCGCCCGCCGCTTCGCCGCCTGGCCGAACTTCGTCTCCACCGCGCCCGGCGTCGCCTACGCCTACCTGCCGGACTATCGTCGCGCGCGCCCCGATCTCTGCCGCCAGGCGCCGACGCCGGAACGCCTCGCCGCGCGGATCGGCGCGGACCCGGACCGGCTCGGCGCCGCGCTCCGCGGCGCGCCGCCCTTCCATGCGCTCGGGCCGCTTCACGCCTATGTGGTCTACACCGATGGCGGCGTGCGGGTCTCGGAGGCGCTGGAAGTGCTGAGGGCGGACGGCGCGCCGATCCCCGGCCTCTACGCCGCCGGCTCCACCGGCCAGGGCGGCCTGCTGCTCGAAGGCCACGGCCACCATCTCGGCTGGGCCTTCACCTCGGGCCGCCTCGCCGGGGGGCGGGCCGCCCGCTTCGAAAGGAACGCCGCATGAGCCGCCTTCGGGACAGGATCGCCATCGTCACCGGCGCCGCTTCGGGCATCGGCGAGGCCGTCGCCCGCCGCTTCGCCGCCGAGGGCGCGAACGTGCTCCTCACCGACCTCTCGCCGAAGGTGGAGGGGGTGGCGGCCGAGATCGGCGCCGCCGCGCGCTGGATCGTCTCCGACCATACGAAGCCGGAGGCGTGCGCCGCCGCCGTCGAGAAGGCCGTCGCCGAGTTCGGCGGTCTCGACATCCTCCACAACAACGCCGGCGTGCCGCAGTTCGGCGGGGTGGAGGACATCGCGCCCGAGGAATACCGCCGGGTGATCGAGGCCAATCTTGTCGGCCCCTTCCTGATGACGAGGGCCGCCGTGCCCGCGCTCCGCAAGGCGGCCGCAGCCGGGCGGGATGCGACCGTGCTTTTCACCGGCTCGATCCAGTCGCTGATGGTGCGGCCGGGCTACACCGCCTACGCCGCCTCGAAGCACGGCGTCGGCGGCCTCGTCGGCTCCATCGCGCTCGAATACGCGCCGATCCCGATCCGGGTGAACGCGGTCTGCCCCGGGACGATCGACACGCCGCTGGTGCGCGACATCGCGCGCAAGTCGGGTGATGAAGAAGGCTGGCTGAAGCGGTTCCGAGAGGGCATTCCGCTTCGCCGGATGATCCGCACGGAGGAGATCGCCGCCGCCGCGACCTTCCTCGTCAGCGAGGAGGCGCGGGCGATCACCGGCGTGATGCTCCCGGTCGACGGCGGCCTGACGGCGCGATGAGGCTCGAGCCCGAAGCCGCCCTGCCCGACCTTCTCGCCGCGCGCGCCGCGGCGGCGCCCGACCGGCGTTTCCTGACGCTCACGACCGGCGGCGCGCGGAGCTATGGCGACATGGCGCGCGCCTCGGCCCGGATCGCCGGCGGCCTCGCCCGGCTCGGCCTCGGGCGCGGCGACCGGCTCCTCCTGATGCTGCCGAATTCGGCGGAGTTCGTGGAGGCCTGGTTCGCCGCGGCGCGGCTCGGCGCGGTGATCGTCCCGGTCAACACCGGCCTTCTCGGCCCGCTCCTTGCGCATGTGGTGAACGATTCCGGCGCCGCGCTGATCGTCGCCGGCGCCGAATTCCTCCCGGCCCTCGAAGCCATCCGGGCCGAATGCCCCGGCCTTGGCGCCGTCGTCGTGGTCGGCGAGGCGGAGACCGGGCTCGTCCCCTTCGCGCAGCTCGCCGAGGCGCCCGAGGCGCCCTGCGCCGACCTCGCCCTCCGCGACCCCGGCGCGATCCTCTACACCTCCGGCACCACCGGCCGCTCCAAGGGCGTGGTGATGCCGCACGGCCAGCTCCGCGCGAACCCCGAAGTCTATATCGGCCAGCTCGGCCTCACGGCGGAGGACCGGCTCTTCGCCTGCCTGCCGCTCTTTCACGCCAACGCGCTCCTTCTCGGCGTCTATGGCGCGCTCCTCCTCGGAACCGAGATCGTCGTCGCGCCGCGCTTCAGCGCCAGCGACTGGGCGCGCCAGATCCGCGCCCATGGCGTGACCGCGACGAACCTGCTCGGCGTCATGGTGGAGTTCGTCCTGAAGCAGCCGCCGGCGCCGGAGGACGCGGAGAACCGCCTCCGCGTCGCCACCGCCGCGCCGCTCTCGCCCGGGCTCGGAGACCGGTTCGAGGCGCGGTTCGGCGTGAAACTGATCGAGCTATACGGCTCCACGGAACTCAACGTGCCGATCTACCACCCGCTCGACGCGCCGCGACGGCCCCGAAGCTGCGGCCGCGCGGTGGAGGAGCGGTTCGAGTGCCGCCTCGTCGATCCTGTCTCCGACGAGGAGGCGCCCGATGGCGCGGCGGGCGAGCTGGTCGTCCGCCCGCGCCGGCCGTTCACCACCATGCTCGGCTACCACAACCGGCCCGACGCTACGGCGGCCGCATGGCGCAACCTGTGGTTTCATACCGGCGACATCATGCGGCGGGACGCGGACGGCTATTTCTACTTCGTCGACCGGGCGAAGGACGCGATCCGCCGGCGCGGCGAGAACGTCTCCTCCTTCGAGGTGGAGGAGGCGCTGCTGCGGCACGACGCCGTGCTGGAGGCCGCCGTGATCGGCGTGCCTTCGCCCTATGAGGCGCATGAGCAGGAGGTGAAGGCCTGCATCGTCCTGCGCCCCGGCGCGGCGGCGGAGGCCGCGGCGCTGGCCGACTTCTGCCGCGGCCTTCTGCCAGACTTCGCCCGGCCCCGCTTCATCGAGATCATGCCCGCCCTGCCGAAGACGCCGACCGAGAAGGTGCGGAAAGACGCGCTCCGCGCCGCCGGAATCACCCCCGAAACCTGGGCCGATCCCGAGGCCGGCCGCCGCAAGGGGGCGCACCATGGCGCTTGAAGGCCGCACCGTCCTCGTCACCGGCGCGACGAGCGGCGTCGGCCGCGCCACGGCCGCCCGCCTTCTCGCGGAAGGCGCGCGGGTGATCGCCACCGGCCGGCGGGCGGAGACGCTCGACTGTCCCGGCGGCGGCGACCGTCTGCTCCCCCTCGCCGCCGACCTTTCCCGGCCAGGCGCCGCCGTCGACCTCCTCGCGGCGATCCCGGCGGGCTGGGCGCCCGACGCGCTCATCCACGCCGCCGGGCACGACGCCGGCGGCAATGCGCCCTTCCACGAGGTCTCCGCCGCGGATCGCGCGGCGAAGCTCGCCGTCAATCTCGCCGCCTTCGCCGACCTCGCCCACGCGCTCCTGCCCGGTTTCCTGGCGGCGGGGCGCGGAGACATGGTGGCGATCGGCTCGATCGCCGGGCGGGAGCCGGTCGCCGGCCTCGCCGATTACGGCATGAGCAAGCGCGGCCTCTCGGCGCTGATGGCCGGGCTCCGGCTCGACTACGCCGCGACGCCGCTCCGCTTCGTCGAGATCGTTCCGGGGGTCGTCCGCACCGGCTTCGCCGCCGGCCGCTGGGCCGGCGACACGGCCCGTGCGGACGGCTTCTATGCGCGCTTCCCCGAAGTGCTGGAGGCGGAGGACGTGGCCGAGGCCGCGCTCTGGGCGCTCACCCGGCCGGCCCATGTGGCGGTGGACGAGATCGTCCTCCGCCCGGCGCGGCGATGACGACGGCCCGCCACGCCCTCGTCGTCGGCGCGCTCGGCGTCGTCGGTTCGGCCGTGATGCGGGAGCTTCGCGCCGATCCCGGCTGGAAGGCGACCGGAATCGCCCGCTCCGCGCCGGAGGCGCCGGAAGGCTGGGCCCCGCTCCGGCTCGACCTGACCGACGCCGAGGCCTGCCGCGCCGCCGCCGCCCGCCTCGCCGACGTCACCCATGTCTTCTACGGCGCCCGCTACGCCGACCGGGACGCGGCGAAGGAGGCGGCGACCAACCTCGCGATGCTCCGCAACCTCGTCGAGCCGCTCGCCGCCGCCGCGCCGGGGCTCGAACATGTCTGCCTCGTTCACGGCACCAAGTGGTACGGCAGCCATCTCGGCCCCTACCGCACGCCGGCGCGGGAGGACGACCCGCGCCATCTCGGCCTCAACTTCTATTTCGACCAGCACGACCTTGTGGCGGACATGGCGGCGCGCGCCGGCTGGGGCTGGTCCACCGTCCGCCCGCACATAGTCTGCGCGGCGACGACGGGCTACCCGTTCAACCTCGTCACCCTCCTCGGCGCCTATGGCGCGCTCTGCGCCGCGAAGGGCCTGCCGCTCGACTTTCCGGGCACGGAGGCCTGTTTCCGCTCCGTCTCGCAGGCGACGGAGGCGGGCCTCCTCGCCCGGGCGATGATCCGGGCGGCGACCGACCCGGCCTTCGCGAACCAGTCCTTCAACGTCATCAACGGGGATCATTTCCGCTGGTCCGGCCTCTGGCCGCGGCTCGCCGCGTTCTTCGGCGTTCCGATGGGCGTCGTGCGGCCGATGCGGCTGGCCGAGGCGATGCCGGGAGCGGAGCGGGACTGGGCCGCGCTGGCGGCCGCACGCGGGCTCGCGCCCCTGCCGCTCCGCGCCCTCGCCAACTGGGGTTTTGGCGACTTCCTGTTCCGGGCGGACTGGGACGACATGTCGTCCACCGTCAAGCTCCGCCGCGCCGGCTTCCACGAGACGGTCGACACCGAGGAGTCGATCCTCGCCGCCCTCGCCGATCTCCGCGCGCGGCGGGTGATCCCCTAGGAGGCCGCGCGCCCGACCGTCCCCGCGGGAGGGCGCCTTGGCGATGGCGGGCGCCGATCGGGCGTCATCCGGGGCTTTCGGGAGAAGCCGCCCATCACAGGCGGAACGTGCGCCGACCCGGGCCCGGGCGCGGCCCTCCGCGCGCCAGAGTCAAGATAATCGTTATTCTGTAGGCACTTGACCCCCAAATCAAGCGCGATAAGGGGCCTATTCCTCCGCCGCCTCCAGCCCGGCCTCGGCGCAGAGGCCGGCCATCGCGCCCCGTTCGGCCGCGTCGGGGGAGGAGGCGTTGCCGTCCAGCGCCCGCTTCAGCACGCCCTGAAGGATCGCCGCCATGCGGAAGAGCGCGAAGGCGACGTAGAAGTTCCAGCCCTCGATCCCGTCACGCCCGGTCCGGTCGCAATAGGCGGCGACATAGTCGGCCTCGCTCGGGACGCCCTCCGGGATCCTCGTTCCCGCCATGCCCCAGAAGGCCTGCGGCGGCAGCCGCCAGGGCAGGCAATGATAGGCGAGATCGCCGAGCGGGTCCCCCAGCGTGGAAAGCTCCCAGTCGAGCACGGCGGAGACGTGCGGTCGTTCGGGATGGAGGATCAGGTTTTCGAGCCGGAAATCGCCGTGGACGAGGGCCGGGCGCTCGTCGGCCGGAATCCGGTCCGGCAGCCAGGCGATCAGCGCCTCCATCGCCGGGATGAGCTTCGTCTCGGCGGCGCGATACTGCTCGGTCCAGCGCTTCACCTGCCGGGCGTAGTAGCCGGTGGGGCGGCCGAAATCGGAAAGCCCGGCGGTGGCGAGATCGACCTTGTGGATCGAGGCGAGCGTGGCGTTGGCGGCGTCGTAGATCGCCGCCCGCTCCGCCGGCGTCGCGCCCGGCAGGGCCGGTTCCTTCGCCACCCGGCCGGGAACGAAGTCCATCACGAAGAAGCTCGCGCCGAGGATCGACTCGTCCGCGCAGAAGAGCCGCATGACCGGAACCGGCACGCCCGTCCCCGCCAGCGCCGACATCACCCGGTATTCCCGGTCGATCGCATGGGCGGAGGGGAGGAGCGGCCCGCCGGGGCGCTTGCGGAGCACATAGCTCCGCTCTCCGGCGTCGAGCCGAAAGGTCGGGTTCGACTGTCCGCCGGCGAAGCGGCGGATCTCCAGCGCCCCCCAGTCGCCTTCGAGCCTCGGCCCGAGAAAGGCGGCGAGCGCGGCGGCGTCGAGCGTCGCGTCGGAGAGTTTCGCGGTCATCAGGTCGCCGTATAGCCGCCGTCGACGAACAGGATCTGCCCGGTCACGAAGGCGGAGGCGTCGGAGGCGAGGAAGAGGAGCGGCCCTTCGAGGTCGGCGGTCTCGCCGAGCCGGCCGAGCGGGGTGCGGCCGGTGATGCCGGCGTAGAGCCCGGGCTGCGCCCGCACCATCTCGCGGTTGAGGTCGGTGACGATCACGGTCGGGCCGAGCGCGTTGACCGTGATCCCGTGCGGCCCGAGTTCGACCGCGGCCGCGCGGGTGAAATTGAGCAGACCCGCCTTCGCGGCGGCATAGGCCGCCCGCGCCGTCACCGCCCGGGCGGAAAGGATCGAGCCCATGTTGACGATGCGCCCGCGGCCCCGGGCGATCATCCGCGGCGCCGCCTCCTGGGTGCAGAGGAACGCCCCCTTCATCGAGGTGTCGACGATCCGGTCCCAGTCCGCCTCGGTGAGGTCGAGGAGCGGCTTCGGCGAGGTGACGCCGGCATTGTTGACGAGGATGTCGATCGGGCCGAGTTCGGCCTCCGTCCGATTCATCGCCGCGCGGATCGCGGCGCGGTCGAGCACGTCCGCGGCGATGGCGAGAGCGCGGCCGCCCGCGGCGCGCACCGCCTCCGCGGCCGCCTCGACCTTCTCCGCCGTCCGCGCCACGAGGGCGACCGAGGCCCCCGCCCCCGCCAGCGTCTGCGCCGCCATGCGCCCGAGTCCGCCGCCGCCGCCGGTGACGAAGGCGGCGCGGCCGGACAGGTCGAAGCGCCGGCTCACGCGGCGCCCGTGGCCGGCCGGAAGCGCGGCAGCACCATGCCGCCATCGGCCGGCTCGAAGAACACCGAAACCGGCATGTCCGCCGCCACGTCGTGCGGGTCGCAGCCGACGATGTTGCTGACCATCCGAACGCCTTCCTCCAGCTCGATCAGGGCGACCACATAGGGCACCTCTTCCCGATAGACCTCTTTCGGCACCGGGTGGTTCACCACGATCCAGCTGTAGACCTTGCCGCGGCCGGTCGCCTCCACCCAGTCCGCATTCGCGGAATGGCAATGCGGGCAGAGCCGGTGCGGCGGGAAGCGGCGGCGCCGGCAATCGGCGCATTGCTGGATCAGAAGCCGGCCTTCGCGGCATCCGTCCCAATAGGGCGCGGTTTCCGCATCGGCGACGGGGATCGGCTTCGAGACTTCGTTCATCTGCTTTCCTTCGGATGCCCCGGCGGGAGGCGGGAGGCGGGCGGCGCCGGGTCAGTTGCGGAGCACCATGGCGCTGCCGCAGGTCATCGCGCCCGCCGTGGTGAGCGCGATCTCGGCCCCCTCCACCTGGCGGGGCCCGCATTCGCCGCGAAGCTGTCGGACCGCTTCGACGACGTGGTTGAAGCCGTGGATGTAGGCCTCCGAGAGGAGGCCGCCATGGGTGTTGAGCGGCAGCTCTCCATCCCGCCGGATCGCGCCCGAGGCGCAATAGGCGCCCGCCTCGCCCGGCTTCGCGAAACCGAAGCCCTCCAGCTGCATCAGGACCGAATAGGTGAAGCAGTCGTAGATCTGGGCGACATCGACGTCCCGCGGCCCGACGCCCGCGCTCTTCCAGAGGTCGTCGGCGATGTAGGCGGCGTAGTTCTCCGAATGGTCGGGCCAGCGGATCGCGTCGAACAGGTCCTCGCCCTGGTCCGGGCCGCCGCCATAGGCGCCGCCCATGATGTAGACGGGCTTCTTCGCCATGTCCTTCGCGCGCGCCGCGTCGGTCATCAGCACGGCGCAGGCGCCGTCGCTCTCAAGGCAGATGTCGAGCATCCGGAACGGCTCGACGATGAAGCGGGAGGCGAGGTAGTCGTCCATGGTGATCGGCGCGCGCTGCATCGCCCGCTCGTTGAGCGACGCGTTCTCCCGGAAGGTGACGGCGACGGAGCCGAACTCCTCGGCGGAGGTGCCGTACTTGACGATGTGCCGGCGCGCCCACATCGCCATCGCCTGCGGATAGGTGATCCAGCCGAAGGGCGCGGTGTGCTGGGTGACGCCGCGGGCCAGCATCTCCCGCCCGCCGCCGAGCCGGAAGCCGGAGCGCCCGTTCATCGCCCGAAAGCAGAGCACCTTTTTCGCCAGCCCGGCCTCCATCGCCGCCGCGGCGGAGAGGGTGATGAGGTTGGCCGCGTTGCCGCCTCCGGCGAAGTCCACCGCATAGCCGACATTCGGGATGCCGAGCGCCGTCGCCACCGCGATGGCCGGCGCGCTGTCGCCGAAGTTGTAGGAGACGATGCCGTCCACGTCCTTCACGTCGACGCCGGCGTCCCGCGCGGCGTTGAGGCAGGCCTCCACCGCGAGATCGAGGACCGGAACGCCGGAGTTTCTCGTGTAGGCGGTCTCACCCACGCCGGCGATCGCATACTTGTCTCGCAGTCCGTACATCGCGCGCTCCTTCGGCATTGGCGCGACCTTATCCGACGTTCCGGCTGTCCGACAAGAGGTCCATCGAACAGCGGGCGATGCGAGGCGCGGCGCTGTCTTGACCCATTGTCCGACAACTATACAGTCCGGCGGAGACACTGGTCGGCAAATGCGGGGACGGCATGGCTGCGGACGACGAGGAAAGCGAAGACCTGGTCCTGATCCACCGGGCGGCGCCGCTCGCCACGCTCACGCTCAACCGGGCGGAGCAGCTCAACCCGCTCGACCGGCGCACCATCGCGGCGCTCGGCGCCGCGGTGGCCGAGCTGGAGGCGGAGCCCGAGATCGCCATCGTGGCGATCCGCGGCGCCGGCCGCGCCTTCTCGGCCGGCGGCGATCTCGGCGGCTACATGGAGCTTTACCGGGATCGACCGAAGTTCATGCGGTTTCTCCGCGCCTTCAACGAGATGCTCGAGGCGATCGAACGGTCGGAGAAGATCTACGTTGCGGTCGTGCAAGGTCCCTGCGTCGCGGGCGGGCTCGAGCTGATGCTGGCCTGCGACGTGGTGATCGCGGCGCATGAGGCGAGGATCGCCGACGGCCACCTCAACTTCGCGCAGCTTCCCGGCGCCGGCGGCTCGCAGCGCCTGGTGCGCGCGATCGGCGCGCTGCGCGCCAAGCACCTCATGCTGACCGGTCGGTCGGTAGACGGGATCGAAGCGGAGCGGATCGGCCTCGCCAGCATCGCGGCGCCGCTCGCCGAGCTCGACGAGGCGCTGGGCGCGCTCGTGGCGCGGCTTTCGGGCCACAGCCCGCTCGGCCTTCGCGGCGCGAAATACCTCGTGAACACGGCCGCGCTCGGCATGCGGGATCGCGGGCTGGAGCTGGAGCTCACCTATGTCCACCACTATGCGACGACGTCGCGCGACGCCTGGGAAGGGCTCGAAGCCTTCCGCGACAAGCGTCGGCCGAACCTGACGGGCGAATGACGATGAATGCGATCACTGGCGCCTCCGGGCTTCTCTCCCGCTTCCACGCGATGAGCCGCGCGGAGCTGGACGCGCTCCAGCTTGCGAAGCTCCGCCGCCAGCTCATCCGGGTCATGGCGGAGAACGGCTTCTACAAGGCGCGGTTCGAGGCGGCGGGCGTCGCGCCCGATCGGATCCGATCCGTCGCCGAGTTCCGCGACCGGGTGCCGACGATGGCGAAGGCCGATTGCCTCGCGGACCAGAAGGCCAACCCGCCCTTCGGCCTCCGGGTCGGCCGGCCGCGCGAGGAAATCGTGCTGATGAACCTGACCGGGGGCACGTCCGGCCAGGGCCAGGAGGTCTTCGGGCGGACCAACCGGGACGTCGCCCTGCAGGGCCATCTTCACTATCTGCCCTGGACGCTGGCGGGCCTTCGGCGGGGCGACGTGGCGCTCAACTGCGTGCCGGCCGGCGGGCTCACCACCGGCGGCTGGGGGCCGACCGAGGGGTTCCGCGTCGCCGGCGCGACCTCCTACCCCGTGGGCGGCACGCTTTCGACGGACGCCAAGATCGACCTGATGCTCCGCTTCGGGCGGATCGATTTCATCTACGCCTCGACGAGCTATCTCAACACGCTGACCGAGGCGATGCGCCGCCGCGGCGTGGACCCGAAGACGGCCTTTCCGATGCTCCGCACGCTCTACACCGCCGCAGAGGCCTATCCGGTGGAATGGGCGCAGCGCGTGGAGGCGTTCTGGGGCGCGAAGCTCCACGAGGGCTATGGCAGCACCCAGGCCGCGGGGTTCGGCGCCGGCTCCTGCGAGGGCGCGATCGAGGGCGACGGACGGGGCGTGATGCACGTCTTCGAGTGGCACAACGTGGTCGAGATCCTGAACCCCGTGACGGGCGAACCGGTCGGCCCCTACGAGGAGGGCGAGATCGTGCTGACCAATCTCGACATCGTCGCCTCCCCCGTCATCCGCTTCCGCACCGGCGACAAGGCGCGAATCATTCCGCCGGGCCACGAAGGGCGGCGCGCCTGGATCGGGATCGAGGCCGGCACGATCGGCCGGATCGACGACATGATGAAGATCCGCGGCAACAACATGTGGCCGAGCGCGGTGGACGGCGTGGTGTTCCGCGACGAACGGGTGTCGGACTATGCCGGGCGGGTCTTCACCACGGCGGACGGCAAGACCGGGGTGGAGCTTCGCATCGCGCTCCGCGGCGAGGGCCTTTCGCTCGACGAGGCGGGCCGGCGCGCGCTCCTGAAACGGCTCGCCGCCGAAATAAAGGCGACCACCAACGTGAACATGGACCTTTCTGTCGTCGACCGCTCCGAGCTTCCGACCTACGATTACAAGAGTCGGCGCTGGAAGGACGAGCGTTCGGACGGCTACCGCACGGGGGCGCTGGCGCAATGAACGGCGTGATGAGCATCGGGGACCAGCGCCGGCGGGCGCTGCGCATTGCGGAACTGGCCGAGGAGCTGCTCCGCGGCGGCGACCCGCTCCTTGCGGGGCATCTCGTTCACCTGCGCGAACGCGCCGAGGCGATCGCGGTGATTCTTGAGACGTCGGACGAAGAGGTGCGGTAGCCGCGTCCGACGCGCGCGGCCGAGGGAGCGAGAAGCGATTTGACGGGACACATGTTCGACAAGCTCACGGTGAACCCCGCCTACCGCGTGGTGGCGGAGGCGATCGAGCGCAACATTCTCACCGGGCGGCTGAAGCCGGGCGACCGGCTCCCTTCGGAGATCGAGCTGTCGAAGCAGTTCGGCGTGCATCGCTCGACCGTGCGGGAGGGCATCCGGCTGCTCGAGCAGAGCGGCCTCGTCAGCCGCTTCGGGCGCACCGCGCTCGAAGTGACGCTGCCGCATTTCCAGGATCTCGCGACCCGCGCCTCCCGCGCCCTCTCGATGCATGACGTCAGCTTTCGCGAGCTATGGGACGCCTCGATGCTGACGGAGCCGGCGGCCGCGGAAATGGCGGCGGACCACATCACGCCCGAGGAGATCGCCGCGCTTCGGGCGAATCTCGACGCGATGGCCTCCAGCGCCCCGGAGACGGACGAGTTCGTCCGCCTCGACACCGAGTTCCACGATCTGATCGCCCGCGCCGCCCGCAACAAGGTGCTCACCATGATGCGGGAGCCGGTGAGCATGCTCTTCCTGCCGGCGGGCCGCCTCATCCTGCCGCGCCTGAAGACGCATCACCGCGTGGTGACGGCGCATGAGGAGATCCTCAAGGCGCTGTCGGCGCGGGACAAGCCGCGCGTCCGCGAATGGATGCACCGCCACATGGCCGATTTCCGCCGGGCCTATGAGCGCACCGGCCTCGACCTCGACGGGCCGATGGAGATGCCGGACGGCGCGACGCTGATGCAGCAGCGCGCCGACTGAGCGGCCGCGCCGGCCGGTCGGCATCCGGGGGCGGCGCGCGCCTTGGCCTCCGGCCTCGCCTGCTGCAATGTGCGGTCCGGCCGGCTGCGGCGCGACGGATCGCGCGCGGTCGGGACGGTGCGGTTGCCCGGAGTAGCAGAAGCGTGACGCGACACATCGACACCATCGTCGTCGGCGGCGGTCCGGCAGGAAGCACCTGCGCATGGGAGTTGCGCCGCCGCGGCCGCGAGGTCGCGATTCTCGACAAGGCGCGGTTCCCGCGCCTGAAGCTCTGCGCCGGCTGGGTGACGGAAAAGGCGCTTCACGACCTCGAGATGGACCGGGCCGACTATCCGCACCCGATCCTCGATCTCGACATCCGTTCCGAGGTGCGCGGCCTGCCCTTCTCGCTGCGCTGGTTTCCGACGCCGGGGCCCAACTATTCCATCCGCCGCGTCGAGTTCGACGCCTGGCTGCTGGAGCGGTCGGGCGCAGAGGTGATCGAACATTCGGTCAAGTCGGTGCGCCGCGAGGACGGGCTCTATGTGGTGGACGACCTTTTCACCTGCCGAACCCTCGTCGGCGCCGGCGGCACCATGTGCCCGGTGCGACGCGAGGTGTTCGACGAGGAGCGCCGCCGCTCGAAGCAGATCGCGACGCTGGAGATCGAGTTCGAATATCCCGCCCGGAAGGACGAGTGCCGGCTTTATTTCTTCAAGCGGGGCCTGATGGGCTACGCCTGGTACGTGCCCAAGGGCGGCGGCTTCGTGAACATCGGGATCGGCGGGAAAAGCAACTATTTCCGCCGCTCGAACACCAACATCCACGATCACTTCAAGAATTTCCTCAAGGACCTCGTGAAGGAGGGCCGGCTCGACGCCGGGACGGCGGAGGGCCTGAAGGCGAAGGGGCACCCCTATTTTCTCCTGTCGGACGGCGGCGCGGTGAAGCGCGACGGGTGCTTCCTGATCGGCGATTCCGCGGGCCTCGCCTCGGTCGATCTCGGCGAAGGGATCGGGCCGGCGGTGGAGAGCGGGCTGATGGCGGCCCGGGAGATCGCCGGCGAAGGACGCTACGAGAAGGCGGCGGTGACGCGCTACAGCTTCGGCGGCGTCACGAGATCCATTCTCGAACGGCTGGAGCGGCGCCGGCGCGCGGCGCGTTCCTGAGGGCGTGCGGGCGCCTCCGCGGCCCGGCGGCGCGTTGACTGGCCCCGACCCCTTCGGCAAGGTCCATGCCCCGACAGGGCGGGCGCCCGGCGCCTCGCCGAACCATGGATGGCGACATGCGACTTCTCCCCATGCTGCTCCGCCGGGTCATCCGCGCCGGCTCCCTGACGCTGATCGGCCCGGACGGCGCCTCGGAGACGTTCGCGGGCGAGGCTCCGGGGCCGCAGGTGACCGTCCGGATCAACGACCCGTCGCTTGACCGGAAGCTGATGCTGAACCCCGAGCTTCGCTTCGCGGAAGCCTACATGAACGGCGGGCTCGACATCGCGCCCGAAGACCTGCGCGAGGTGCTGCGCCTCTTCAAGCTGAACCAGGCGAACCTGAAGCGCACGGCCTCCCAATCCGTGTTCCGCAGCTTCGCCAAGGTCGTGAAGCGGGTGGTTCGGAACAACCCGATCCGGTCGCGCAGCAACGTCAAGGCGCATTACGACATCGGCAACGATCTCTACCGGCTCTTCCTCGACGAGGACCTGCAATACACCTGCGCCTACTTCCCGCGCGGCGACGAGACGCTGGAGGAGGCGCAGCTCGCCAAGAAACGCCACGTCGCCGCGAAGCTGATGCTGCGGCCCGGCCAGCGCGTCCTCGAACTCGGCTGCGGCTGGGGCGGCATGGCGCTCTATCTCGCGCAGGTCGCGGATGTGGAGGTGACGGCTGTCACGCTCTCGGAAGAGCAGGTCAGCCTCGCCAAGGAACGGGCGAAGAAGCTCGGCCTCGCCGACCGGGTGCGTTTCGAACTCATGGACTATCGCGCCGTCGAGGGGCAGTTCGACCGCGTCTTCTCCGTCGGCATCCTGGAGCATATCGGCGCGTCGAACCTGCCAGTCTACTTCAACACGGTGCGGGACCGGCTGGCGCCCGGCGGCGTCTCGGTGACGCATTCGATCGTACGGATGAATCCACCGGGGCTGACGAGCCCGTTCACCGCCAAGTACATCTTCCCCGGCGGCTACATCCCGGCGCTCTCCGAAACCGCCGCGGCGGTCGAGAGGAGCAAGATGTGGCTGCTCGACTGCGAGATCCTGCGCAAGCACTACGCCTTCACGCTTCGGGACTGGGCGGACCGGTTCGCCGCCAACCGGGACAAGGCGAAGGCGATGTATGACGAGCGCTTCTGCCGGATGTGGGAGCTTTATCTCCTCGGCGCGGAATCGTCCTTCCTCGACGGCCGGATGGCCAACATGCACCTCCAGATGGCGCACGAGCGCGACGCCGTGCCGCTCTCGCGCGACTACATCGCGGAGGAGACGCAGCGGCTGATGAGGCGCGAGGCGGAGCTCGGGATCCGGCCGGCGGTCCATTCGGCGGCGTGACCGCGCGCCGCGCGCGCCGGCCCTAGCGGGGCGCGCCGCAGGCCGGCGCCTCGCCTCGGACACGCGCGGCTCCGCCGGCGCCCGCGGCTTCGGGCGCCCCGCCGTTCGGGCGGCCCGTGGCGGCGCCGCCTAGCGCCCCTTGTGGCGGCAGCTCCCGTTCGGGTCCGCCGGCACGTCCAGCGTCGGGTTGCGGTCAAAGAAGTTCTCCGGGCGGAAGCTGAAGCCGGCGTAGTCCACCGGCATGACCGGCCAGTCCTCGGTGCGCGGGAAGTGGGTGAGGCCGAACGTGTGCCAGAGCACGATGTCCTCGCCGTCGACGGAGCGGTCTCCGGCCGCGTAGTCGGGCAAGCCCGCGCCGCCCGGGTGCTGGTTCGGCAGATAGCCGGCGGCCCAAAGCTGATCCCGGTCGAACTGCGTGACCCAGAGGCTGCGCCTCGCGAAGGCGGCGCGCCGGGCGATGGCGCTCTCGTCGTCCGCCAGGAGGAGCGGCAGGCCCTCGGGCACGAGCACATAGGCCGTCGGGTCGCCCAGCCGGTTGGTCCGCTCCGAGGACGAGACCCGCCAGACCCGGCCCTTGTCGTTGGCCGCGACGCGCTGGGCGCCCTTCTCGGAGGTCAGCCGGGTGATCGAGCGGGTGAAGGCGTTGCCCACCGGGTTGCCGGGCCCCATCGGCAGGCGCTTCACCTCGATCTCGTCGACGAAGTTGCGAAAGCCGTCGATCGCCACGTCCAGCCGGGCCGAGAACATGTGCTGGTGGACCGGGCCGCCCAGCCGCGGTGCCAGTTCGGTGGCGAATTCGTACTCGCCCTCGGGGCGGCCCGACATGAAGACGACGCCCGTCGCCTTGCATTCGAGTTCGATCTTTCCGTCGAGATAGAAATACCAGTAGAATCCGTAATCGTAATTGCCCACGGTGACGAAGAAAGAGACGACGAGCCGCCGCTGCCGGCGCACGTCGCTTTTCAGCGTGAAGACGTCCTTGTGCTTCCAGAGCGTGCCGTAATCTTCCTCATGGATGCAGATCGCGTTCGGAATGGTGAACGCGTTGCAGAAATCGTCGGCCACGGTCGCGTCGAGATACCGGATCTCGCCGAGGCAGTCGCAGCCGAGCACCAGCGAGTTGGCCAGCCGCCCGAACTGGTATTCGCCGGCGTCGAAATAGTTCTGCCATTCGTGCGTGGGCGACGGCTCGCCATAGGGCACCACCATCTCCGAGATCGAGGCGCGGTTCAGGATGCTGCGCCTGACGCCCCTGTCGGCGAAGCCGATCTCGTGAAGCGTCAGCCCCTCGCGGCCGTTGAACCCGATCCGCAGCGACCAGTTCTCCCATTCGAGCCGCTGGCCTTCGAGGGTGAAGCTCGGCCCTTCCGGCTGAACGATCTGCAGCGGCTTCATCGAGGTCCGCATCGGGCCGGTGATCTCGGGGTCGAGATAGTCGCCCGAATCCTCCGGGATATGGGTGTAGCCGGTGTCCACGAACCGCAGCACGCGGCGGTTCGTCAGGTCCACATGCGCCACCACCCCGTCGACCGGGTGCGAGAAGACGCCGTGCTGGCCGTCGGGCTCCTTGGCCCAGAAGCTGAGCACCCGGATCATGCGGATGCCGACCTCGTCCTCATGGCCGAAGACGCCCGCCGAGAGCGGCGCGCAGCGGATCTCGTCCAGCGTGTCGAAGCCGCGCTTCTTCATGGCGGCGATATAGCCCGCGTCCGCCTTGCAGATTTCATCCGCCGCCACATAGTCCTCGTCGAAGATCGGGGCCTGGCCGTCCCTGCCGGCGGCGAGCCTCGTTTCGCTGACGATCCTTCGCTCGCCGACATCGGCGACGATGGCGAAGAGGTCGTTCTCCGCCAGGTGCGTCACCAGCACGCTGATCTCGCGCGGCGCCGCCGCTCCGGCCCGCCATCCGGCGATCGCCTCGCGCGCCGGCTCGCGCAGCATCACGTAGGAATAGCGGACATCGTCGCCGCCATGCCCGGCCGCGACGAGGATCTCCTTCAGCGCCGCTATCTCGCCGGTCGTGATCGGATCGAGCGGATGCGCCGTCGCCGAAGGGCGCGCGGCCGGATGCTGGTTCATCGCATGTCCTTTCTCTGCGCCGCAGCGGCGTCGGGCGCCAGCGTGATCGCCATGGCCGCGCCGGGTCAACCGCCATGACGGGTTCTCGGAGGGGCTCCTGTGCGACGGCGGTCAGTCCTCCGCCGCGCCGCGTCTCGAACCGGGTCGCGGGCGCCTCGGGCGGAGGGAGCGGCGCCGGGCGCGACGGCTCCCGGCCCGCGCGCCTTCGGCACATGCGCTACGGCCGTCGAGGCGGGCGGCGAGGCGCCGACCGTCTCGATCGAATGGCGCGAGGAGAAGGTGGACGCGCCGATCATCGAGGATTTGAGCCTCGGGCGACGCCAGCTGGCGGCGTTGGAGAACCCGATCCACGCCGCGTTCCATCGCTTCCTGCGCTTCACAGGGCTCTCCCGCGCTTCGGTAGGCGATCAGTTAGGGCGGTCCAGGTCGCTACGCAGGAAACGACGCGGTCGTTTACCGAAACCAGCGCCCAAAGCGCCACCATGTCGCCTGTCATTGGCAGCGCGCCGGCTACCGATGATGGCACGCAGCGGTTCGCACCAATTGCTGCTCTCGCAGGCTTGCGGTGGTGGCGGTGCCGCAGCGCCAGCCGGCCGCATCCCGCCTAAACCGACCCTCATTCGCAAGCTAACGCCGCAGGCCAAGAGGTGCCGCGAAAGCGGAAGCGGCGACTTGCAGAGCTGTCTTGCCTTTGCGCTCCGGGCAGCGTAGTCGTCGCGACCGTCAGGCGGGTATGATGTAATGGTAGCCTGTCAGCTTCCCAAGCAGGAGACGTGAGTTTCGCCTGCTATCGCCCAGTTGCTAACTCTTTCATTCCGTTTCAGATTATCTCGCATCCCGTCGCATCGGGTTGCGCCGAATATCGTACCGTTACCTACAAAAAACCTGCAATGCCAAAGCTCACCGAGACCTACCTGAAGCGCATTCCGGCCGCCCCGGCCGGCGTCGAGAAGCACTGGGATTCCGAGGTTCGCGGCTTCGGGCTCTTCGTCGGGAAGAAGGCGAAGACCTTCTACTACCAGCGCGACGTCGGCGGCCGAACGACGAGGAAGCTGATCGGCCGGCATCCGACGATCTCGGTCGACGCCGCGCGGCTCGCCGCGAAGACGCTGGATCTCGAGTTCGCTCGAGGCGCGGGCCGCTCCTTCGAGATCGGGCCCCCTACCCTCCTCGACGCCATGGAGACCTATCTCGCCCGCCCGCGGCTTCGCTCCGACGATCACAAGGAGAATGTCCGTGGCATGGTGCACAACCACCTCGGCGACTGGTTGAACCTGAGGCTCGACGAGATCGACCGCCGCATGGTCGCGCAGCGGCACGCGAAGCTGGGCGAAAAGCCCTCGCTCGCGAACCATCTCTTCCGGGCCTTTCGAACTATCTGGAACCATGCGCGGCGAACCTGCCAGTTGCCGGAGGCGCCCACCGTCTCGATCGAATGGCACGAGGAGAAGGTGGATGCGCCGATCATCGAGGATCTCGGCCTCTGGCGGAGCCAGGTGGAGGCGTTGGAGAACCCGATCCACGCGGCGTTCTACCGCTTCCTTCTCTTCACCGGGTTCCGCAAGACCGAAGCTCTGACGCTCCGCTGGGGCGACGTCCATCCGGATCGCATCCATTTGCCGGTGACCAAGAACGGCCGGGCCTTCGATCTGCCGATTTGCGATGCGCACCTCGAGATCCTCGAGCCCCTGCGCTCCTTGCGGCGAGACTGGGTGTTCCCGTCGCCGAAGGCAGTCGCCGGCCATCTCGCCAACCCGGCGCCAATCGCCTGGTCCGCCCACGCCCATCGGCGCACCTTCGCGACCGTCGCGGTCGAAGCCGGGGTTCTCGAAGAGGTGGTGGGACGGCTTCTCAATCACACGCCGCAGACGGTCACCGGCGCGCGCTACGTGAAGCCGTCGCTGGAGGCGCTCCGTCCAGCGATGGAGACCGTCACCGCAGAGTTTTGCAAACGGCTCGCCTGACACGCCAGAGTTGAAAACGTTCCGCAGAGCGGCCGAGATCGAACTCAACAGACGTGTCGAAGTTGGATTTCGGAAGGCTCGCCTAAGTTCTTGGCTGCGGTAGATAGTTTTGAAACCTGATTGATTGAGGGCGGCCGCTTTCACTGTTTCCTTGATCGGGCGCGGTGTTTTCGGGTTCGCAGCTTACCTATGCGCTGTTAACCTTTCGTCAGAACGTTGTTGCGTTCCGATTCGTTTGTGCTGCCGTGCTGTTCGCCGGCAGGGGGGCGTCGCGCAAATCCAACATCGCTGGAAGAACTCCAACGCATCGGCGGAGCTGTGCCTCGGCACGGCATTGACCGCCTCGCCAGACGTTGATCCTTGATGGGGAGATTACGCATGAAACTCAGGCTCATCGCTTTCGGCACCGCTCTCGCGAGCGCGGCTGCACTGACCTCCGCTCCCGCCTCCGCTAGCTCCGTGCTGCTCGACCTCACGAAGTCGGGTGTTGTTGCCGACGGAAACAGCAACAGTCCCGTTGGTCCGATTGCGACCGGACTAGCCGGCATCTCGGTGACGATCACGTCGTCGGCCAACCCGATCACCAACACGGTGTTCGACGGCGGAGCCTCGACCGGCTGCATCGCGCAGGGCGGCCCGCTCGCATGCGACCGCGACGGCCTCGGCATCATCGATGACGAAGTTAGCGAACCGGGCACGGCGCAATCGCTTACCTTCACCTTCTCGGATCGAGTTCGCTTCGAGGAGTTCCACTTCCTGGATCTCTTCCGC
>CALFYQ010000316.1 GCA_937952085.1 uncultured Paracoccaceae bacterium
GGCGGCGGTCTCGATGTCGGAGCGGACGGCGCCGAGGTCGATCTCGATCCGCGACAGCAACTCGCCCATGGCCGCCTCGCCGATCGAGGCGGCGAGGCTTTCATAGATCGTCCGCTCGATCAGCGCGCCGGCGGCCTTCTCGGCGCCCGGCGCCTTAGCGAGGCGCTTGTCCATGCAGGCGAGGATGTCGAGCCCGAACTGCTTGATCGAGGTGATCGGCTTCGGGATCAGCCCATCGGCGCCGACCTTGGCGATCTTCTCGCGATGCTCCTGCATCGCATAGGCGGTAAGCGCGATCACCGGCGCCGAGGCGAGCGGCCCGTCGTCGCGGCGGATCGCGCGGATCACGTCGAGGCCGGAGACGCGCGGCATCTCGATATCGATCAGAAGCACGTCGTAGGTGCGGTCCTTGAGCCGCTCCAGCGCGATCGCGCCATCCGAGGCGATGTCCACCTCGGCGCCGAGCGTCTCCAGCATCTGCGTCGCGACGAGCTGGTTGGTGACATTGTCTTCCGCAAGCAGAATCGACATGCCCTTCAGCCGCTCAAGATCGCCCTCACCCCCACCCATACGATACTCCTCAGCACCCGGGCTGAACCCGATTCCGACGCATCATACGCCGATTTCGCGAATCGCGAATTAACTGACTGAGGGATACCCGAGCCGGCCGACCGCCTCGCGGATCTCGTCCAATATCGCCGGATCGTCGATCGTGGCCGGGGTCTTGAACGCCTCGCCATCGGCGATCTTCGCCATCGTGGCGCGGAGGATCTTGCCCGAACGCGTTTTCGGCAGCCGGTCCACGACCACCGCATGGTGGAAGGCGGCGACCGGCCCGATCTGTTTCCGGATCAGCGCGACGCATTCCTTCACCACATCCGCTTCGGCCCGGTCGGAGCCCTTGTTGAGGCAGAGGAAGCCCATCGGAAGCTGACCCTTCAGATCATCCGCCACGCCGATCACCGCCACTTCGGCGACATCGGGATGGAGTGAGAGCGCCTCCTCCATCGCGCCGGTCGAGAGCCGGTGGCCCGCCACGTTGATGACGTCGTCGGTGCGCGCCATGATGTGGAGCCGCCCGTCCTCGTCCTTCACGCCGGCGTCGCCCGTCTCGTAATAGCCGGGGAAATGCGTGAGGTAGGACTTCACGAACCGCGCCTCGGCGTTCCAGAGCGTCGAGAGCGTGCCGGGCGGCAGCGGCAGCTTCACCGCCACGGCGCCCAGCGTTCCGTCCGGCGCCTCGTGGCCGCCCTCGTCGAGGATGCGCACGTCATGGCCCGGCATCGGCAGGCCGGCCGCGCCGGCGAGGGGCTGGAGCCCCGGCTCGAGGCCGAGCGGCGTGCCGGTGATCGCCCAGCCCGTCTCGGTCTGCCACCAATGGTCCACCACCGGCACGCCGAGGAGCTTCGATGCCCAGTTGACCGTATCGGTGTCGGAGCGCTCGCCGGCGAGATAGAGCGCCTTCAGCGACGACATGTCGTGCCCGGCGGCGAGTTCGCCCTTCGGATCGTCCCGCTTGATGGCGCGGAAGGCGTTCGGCGCGGTGAAGAAGCTCTTCACGCTGTTCCTGGCGATCACCCGCCAGAAG
>CALFYQ010000317.1 GCA_937952085.1 uncultured Paracoccaceae bacterium
CCTTCCAGCACGCCGATCCCGCCGACGACGTTGTGCAGCAGCTTGTTGCCGGCGCCGAAGGTTTCGGGCGCAACCGCCGAGCCGTGGTATTGCAGGCTGATCCAGCTCGCCACGACGACCGGCGCGGTCAGGATCAGCTCCAGCGTGGCGAAGCCCTCGTCGGCCCGCCAGTCGTAGCTGTGGAGAAAAGCCCGCCCGCCGAGGTCGATGCCGGCGGTGGCCGCTCTCGGCGCGGCGATGAAGGCGGCGCAGCCGGCGAGGCCCCATTCGGGGCGCAGCTCGGCCCAGTTGGCCGCCCGGGCGCCCAAAGTCTCGGCGCAGGCGCCGGGCAGGCGCGGCGCCCGCTCCGCCCGGGCGATGCGGCCGGCGGCCTTCAGCCAGCCGCGGACCTTCGAAAGGTGAGCGTCGCAGCCAAGCGCCGCGTCGTCGTCGAACAACCTCATCTCGTCCGTCGTGGTCTCGTGCAGGCCCGCGACGAACCGGGTGTCCTCCGGCAGGTCGATCCCGTGGGCGGCGAGGCCCGCCCGCGTTTCGGGGTCGTTCAGCATCCGCGCCACAAGCCGTGCGGAGACTTCGCCGGTGCGCCCGCCGCAGGCCCCGCAATGGTAGGCGCTCTCATGGGGATTGTTCTCGACCCGGGCGCCATGTCCGACGAGAAGGATGATCCGCCCGAAATTCCCGGTCAGACCCATCGCCCGCAGGATGCTCGCTGCGGTCTCCGCCCTTGCGCTCGGCGACAGGTCGTCGGCGAGCTTCGGCGCCGGCTCCGTTGAGGGCTTCGCGCCCCCAACGCCCAAAGCGTCCCGGACAAGCTTCGCGCCGTAGAGCACGCCTGCGGCCTCGACGAACGCGAAGGATGACACCGCCGCCTGGCGAAACCGGCCCCAGGCCCGCGTCGCTCTCGCTCCGATCCGAGCTTCGGCGTCCGCCGGCGCGTCGCCGCGGCTCGTCGATCGGATGCTGGGCTTCAGGAGAACCGGAAGATGGGGCTCGACAAGGTCCGATCCGTGCGCGCGATGCGCCAGCGGCAGGCCGAAGAAGCCGGCGAAGCCGATGGTCTCGATCCCCGCCGCCTGCGACTCCAGCGCCCGCCGGAACACCTCGGACCGGACGTCGATGCAGAAGGCGGCCTGAAGTTCCGGCCGTTTCGGCGAAGCCGGCCCGCCGGTCAGCGCGCCGGCGATCCTGCGCTGGTAGGCGCGCTCGGACGCATCCTGAAGGATGGCGTCGAGAACATCGTCCGCCGACGGCGCTACCGGCGCCTCATGCGCGGCGACCGTCTCGCGCCAGCGATCGGCGATGTCCGGCGCATGGTCGAGAAGCGCCTCCTCCCAGACGAGCCGGATTGCGAGGAGATCGGCGAGCGCGGCGTCGGTCCCGCCGCCGAGTTCGGCCTGCCAAAGCAGCCAGCGGGCATGCTGAGCCCAGCCCCCGAGATCCATCAACAACCGGTGAAATGCGCTTTCGGCTGCGGCCTCGCTGAGGCCGAGCCTGTCGGCGGCGCGGAGGACGGCGCGGTCCGTCGCGTCGGGGGCGGAAGCCACGTGCGCGCAAAAGCCCCTGAGGCCGGCGATTTCCGGCGTGAGGTCGCGGCTGGCCCAATCCCGCCACGCCGCGAAGGCGCCGCGCCCCTTCGCCGGCGTCCAGAGCGCCTGCCCCCGGTCGAAATGGCCCGCCGCCCAAAGCCCCATCGTTCTCTCGATGACAGAGGGCCAGTCGACGCCCGTCGCCTCCGCCGCAAGGTCGGCGATGGTCGGCAAGGCCTTCGGCTCGGGGGCCGGCAGGCGCGCCCGCAGCTTCAGATAGGCCGGGTCCTCCGGTTTCAGGGGTGAGCGGCACGCGATGAGCGCCGCGGCCAGATCGTCGTCCGAGATCCGGCCGGCGGCGATGTTCCCGAGAAGGACGGACCGCGGCTGGAACGGCGTCTCGCCCGCGACGCGCGCGAGCCGCGCCGCAGCGGTGGCGAGGTCTTCGCCCGCCTGTCCGAGGAAGGGGTTCACCGCGACGGTGGCTTCAAGGGGAAACGCCGGCGGTATGGCGCGCGCGGCGGCCTCGGCGGCGTTCAGGAGGCTCGAGATCCGGGCCGGCGCGATCTGGCTGTGTTTCATGAACATGCGACTGTTTCCCGAACTAGCTGGACTTCGTGACCCGGAACCCGCCGATCAGCCGGTCCAGAAGCGCGTTGAGGTAGAGGCCGTTGGCGAGGTGGACGCGCAGCCCCGCCGCCGCGGGGTGATGCGCCCAGAGCGGGAAGAGCGCCTGGGCCAGTGCGACGAGCCCGAAGGAGACGACGGCGAGCACGATCAACGCCCATTCGAGGGCCCCGGCTGCGGGCGCGGCGGGCAGGTGCGGCCCCCAGACGAGGTTCGCCGCCAACTGGAACCCGAAATAGGCCGCGGCGGCCCAGAGCGAGGCCAGGGTCGTGCGCCGCGTCAGCGCCGCGGGAGCCGCATCGGCGAGACCCTGTGCGACGAGATAGGCGACGCCGAAGATCAGCATCGTCCCGAGGGCGAGGGCCTGCGGCGACTTCGGGCCGGCGACGAGCGTGAAGAGCGCGGCCATTCCAGCATAGAGCGCAAGCGCCAGGATGAAGGACTTCAGCACCGCGTGCAGATCGGGGACTGCGATCGGCCCGGGCCTCCGCGACCCGGCGACCGCGCGGACCGCGCCGCCGGCCGAGAGGAAGGCATGCGCCTTGTACATCGAGTGCGCGACAATATGCAGAAGCGCGAGCGGCCATAGGCCGAGGCCGCATTGCAGCAGCATGAAGCCCATCTGAGCCACGGTGGACCAGGCGAGCGCGGTCTTGATGGCGCTTTGGGTCAGCATGACTACGGCGCCGAAGAGCGCGGTGAAGCCGCCCACGAACACCAGCGCCGCCATCGCGCCGGAACTGGCCTGGACGAGGTCGGCGGTGCGGATCAGGAGAAATCCGCCCGCGTTGATGATCCCGGCGTGGAGAAGGGCGGAGACCGGCGTCGGCGCCTCCATCACCTCGGTCAGCCAGCCATGCGCCGGAAAGGCGGCCGTCTTCAGAGCCGCCGCCAGAACGAGAAACGCGACAGCCACATGGGCGGCGACCGGCAGGCCCGGCCCCGCCGACGCGGACAGGGCCGCGAACTCGACCGTGCCGTAGGCGGCGAAGACGAGCGCAGCCGCGGCGATCAGCGCCGCGTCGGCGGCGTGCCAGACAAGCGAGAACTTCATGGCCGCCCGGTGCGCCTCCGCGCGCTCCGGGAAGAAGAGAAGCAAGGCGCGCAGACCGAGGCCAACGCCGACGAAGGCGCCGATCATCGTTCCGAGATCGCCCGACTGCGTCAGGATCAGGACGGAGCTGAGCGTCGCCAAAATGAGGGAATGGAACCGCCCCTCCCGCCCGGCTCCATCGAGATACGTGCGCGCATAGCGCAGCACGACCCAGCCAACGAACGCAACGAGGAGCGTCATCGTGGCGCCGATCGCATCGAAGCGCAGCGTCAGTACGCCGCCGAGAATCGCGACCTGCGCGGGGCCGGTCAAAGCGAGCTGCCCGGCGCCCGCCGCGGCGAATGCGAGCGCCGCCAGCGCGGCCGCATCCGAAAGGCGCGGGGTCAGCGCCGGCCGCCGGCCGGGCCGCATCCAGGCGATGGCGGCCGCGGTCAAGAGCACGAGCGGGGCGAAGAAACTCAACGGCGCATCCAGCATGGCGAGACTCCCGGCCTTCATCAGCGACGCGGACCGGATAGCGGATCGACATCCGCGGAAAAATTACATACTTTCTCGTCAAACGTTCTATTGGATAGAATAGTGGCGGCGCTGAACCTTCACCACCTTCGGCTCTTTCGCGCTGTTGCGCGCGACGGGACGCTGACCGGAGCCGCCCGGGCGCTCCGCCTTTCGCAGTCCGCCATTTCCACGCAGCTCAAGTCGCTCGAAGCCGCGCTCGGTCATGACCTGTTCGAACGACGAGGCCGGGGGCTCGTCCTCACGGAAGCCGGCCGCATCGCACTCGATCACGCGGAGGCGATCTTCCGCACCGCGGAGGACCTAACCGCGACGCTCGCCCAGGCCGGCGCGGCGCGGCGCGCGCTGCGGGTCGGCGCGCTCGCGACGCTTTCGCGGAACTTCCAGATCGAATTCCTCGCGCCCCTGATCGACCGAGCCGATGTCGAGGTCGTCCTGAGATCGGGCGCGCAGGCCGACCTGCTGAGGGCGCTGGAGGCGCTGTCGCTCGATGTCGTGCTGACCAACCTGGTTCCCGCGCGCGACGCTTCGAGCCCCTATCTGGTCCATGCGCTTTCGGACCAGCCGGTCAGCCTCGTCGGTTCGAGCGACCTTGCGGGACGACGCCTTCAGGCGCTGCTTTCCGAAGAGCCGCTGATCCTGCCGACGCCCGAGGCCGCGCTGAGGGCGTCGTTCGACGCGCTTGTCGCGCGGCTGGGCGTCGTGCCGAGGATCGCGGCGGAAGCGGACGACATGGCGATGCTCCGGCTTCTCGCCCGCGCCGGCGCAGGTATCGCGGTCATTCCGCCCATCGTGGTGCGCGACGAGCTGGCGAGCGGGACGCTGACTGAGCTCGCGCGCCTCGACGGGATATCGGAGGGATTCTTTGCGGTGACCCTTCAGCGGCGATTCCCGAATCCCCTCGCGCAGGAAGTGCTGTCCTTGTTTGGGCGCCAGGAGAGGCGATCCGATCAGGGCGCGCCCCCGGCGGGATAGACGCCTGGCGCTTCGGCGGGTTTCCGAAAAGGTTCCGGAGCTTTCGAAGACGCGCGAGAGGAGCGGTGGGGCATGTGCGCGGTCCGTCGCGTGAAGCCGGCCTTCGGCCCCGTGCGCCGCCTTGCGACAGGCCTGGCGATCACCGGCCTGCGCGTTTCGCCTGAAGGCGCCGCTCGTTGGCGACGCGAGGCCGGAGGGTCGCCGTCATGAGCGGGCGCGCCGCCAAACAGCGTCGCCTTGCCGGCCGCGCCGCCCTGCTTTCAGCGCCGCGGCCCCTTGGGCTTGGCGGTGCGCGGCTTGATCGCCCCCTCGGCGGCGCCGGCCCGGCGGCGCGGGTTCGGCTGGCGCGGGCCAAGCGCCGGCTGCCCATCAAGCCGGCGCATCACGACGCCGTCTTCGAATTCACCGCCCTTGCCGAACGCATCGGCCGCGGCCTTGGCGATCTGAACGAAGGTTTCGTCCTGTCGCACCCTGATCGCGCCGATCGCGTCACGCGTTATTCCGCCCGCCTCGCAGAGCCGCGGCAACAACCAGCGCGCCTCGGCGCGATCCTTGTGGCCCACCGACACCGTGAACCAGACCGCGTCGTCGAACGCGTCCAGGTCGCGCGCAGGGCGAGCGGTCGGCGCCGGAGCGTCGCCGATCTCTTCGGGCGCCGCCCGGCCGTCGCGCCACAGGCTTACGAACGCCGCCGCCACACGCGGGGCGCCGAATCTTTCCAGCAGCGCCGCGGCCAAGGGCGCGGTCTCGTCTTCGGCGGCGGCCAGCGACGGATGCTCAAGGAGGCGGGCGTCATCGCGCGCCTGAACGGCCTCGGCCGAGGGCGGCGCGCCCCATTTCGCCTCGACCCGCGCGCCCTGGAGCAGGCGCTGCGCCTTGCGGTGCTCCGCGGGCGTGACCAGCAGCGCCGACACCCCCTTGGCGCCGGCCCGCCCGGTGCGGCCCGAACGGTGCAGAAGCGTCTCGGCATTGGTCGGAAGGTCCGCATGAATCACCAGGTCGAGCCCCGGCAGGTCGATGCCGCGCGCCGCGACGTCGGTGGCGATGCAAACCCGCGCCCTTCCGTCGCGCAGCGCCTGAAGGGCGTGGGAGCGTTCCTGCTGGCTCAACTCGCCCGATAGCGCCACCACCTGAAAGCTTCGGTTGCCCATCCGGGCGATCAGATGGTTCACGTTCGCCCTCGTCTTGCAGAACACGATCGCCGCCCGCGCTTCGTGAAAGCGCAGGAGGTTGAAGATCGCGGGTTCACGGTCGCGGGGCGCGACGGTCACGGCATGGTATTCGATGTCGGCATGTTGGCTCGCCTCGCCCGATGTCTGGATTCGCAACGCATCGCGCTGAAATGTCTGCGCGAGTTCGGCGATCGCCTTCGGCACGGTGGCGGAGAACATCAGGGTTCGCCGCTCTCGGGGAGCGGCGCCGAGGATGAATTCGAGATCCTCGCGAAAGCCGAGGTCCAGCATCTCGTCGGCTTCGTCGAGCACACAGGCGCGCAAGCCGGAGAGATCGAGCGAGCCCCGTTCAATGTGATCGCGCAGCCGGCCTGGCGTGCCGACCACCAGGTGAGCCCCGCGTTCCAGCGCCCGGCGTTCGGCGCGAAAGTCCATGCCGCCCACGCAGGTGGCGATCCGCGCGCCGGTCTCGCCGTAGAGCCAGGCGAGCTCTCGCGCTACCTGCAACGCCAGTTCCCGGGTCGGGGCGATGACCAGCGCCTGTGGCGCTTCGACGGGAGGCATCGCCTCGGCGCCTTCCAGCAGGTCGGCGGCGATAGAGAGCCCGAAGGCGACCGTCTTGCCCGAACCGGTCTGCGCCGACACCAGCGCGTCGCGCCCGGCGGGCACGCGCTCCAGAACGGCCTTCTGGACCGGCGTCAGGCTGTCGTACCCTTTCGCCGCCATGGCCGCGACGAGAGGCGCGGGAACCTCGATGTTCGCCATCGGCATATCATACTCCCCGAAAGGCAAGGGTGGGGCTCTGTCCGAGCAACTCGGCTTGCGCGGCTCCACGCCTGCGCGCAGCCTTGTCCGACAAGCGTGAGCGACTCCTGCTGAGCGGTCCGGTCCGTTGGTTAGTGCATCCCCGGCCTCGGGTCGACTGCGATGCGGCTTGAACGACCCGCGCCGTCAGCGCCGGCCGCCGGCATGCGCGCAGAACTGGCGAGGCTCCGGAGCGTCCATGGCGTGGAAACGGATGGGCTGGCCGCAAATCCCGCCCTCATTTCGGTCAACCCCGCTTTCGCGACGAGATCCGGGCTCAGCCCCCAACCAACCGCCGCGTTCGGGCGAACGCCATGAGCGAGACCGGGTTTCGACCCGGTCGCGAGGGTCACGGGTGAGATCGCTTCAGGCAAGGACGCGATACGAACGATGGAGAAAGATCGGTCCCACGCCCGCGACCAGCGCCGAAGAAGGCCGCCAATGATCCCTGCACCCCCGCTGCGGCGAGAGACGCCTCGACGGATACCGCTTAGACGTTGAAGGAAGTGGTGCCCGGGGGCGGATTTGAACCACCGACACGCGGATTTTCAATCCGCTGCTCTACCAACTGAGCTACCCGGGCGCCGGTCGGCGATCGCCGCGACGGGGGGCCTAATACGGCAGGGGCGCGGGGCTGTCCAGAGGGGTTCGGGATGCGTGGAAACGCACGCGGCGGGGCGCCTCGGCGGCGAATTCGCTTTCACGGCGGCGAAACGCCGGACTAGGGTGGCGCGCCTTCGCGCAGTGAGGGAGAGCCCGATGATGCGCCGTTTCATTTTCTTCCCCGCCCTGATCGCCCTCGCCGCCCCCGCCTTCGCGGAGGAGCGCGTGGAGCTGTCGGGCGACGGGTCAGAGATCTTCTCTGTCGGCTTCCAGTCGGGGGGCGCGGCGGCGGCCGGCGACCTGGTGCGGGGCTGCCCCGGCTTTGCCGAGGCGGGGCCGGCGATCTCGATCGGGCTCGGCGGGACGAGCCCGCTCCATCTCTACCTTGCGGGCGACGGGCTCGCCGGCGCGCTTCTGGTCCGGCCGGACGGGCTCCACCTCTGCGAGACGCCGAACATCTACGGCTATGTCGGCATCGACATTCTCTCCGGCGCGGCCGGGGACTGGACGGCCTATCCGCTCACCTCCGTCTCGGGCGCCGTTATCGCCGGCGTCGCCATCGTCTCGGGCTTCGAGGTCGGGGTTCGGGATGTCGTGAGCTATACCGGGATCACGGTGGATCCCTCGGTGCTGCCGCCACTGATCTCAGAGGCGCCGCTCGATCCCTCCGCGGCGCCGGTCTACGGCGCGGTCGAGTTGCCGGGGGCGGGGACGCTGTCGCTGCCGGTGACGCTACGGGGACTCGTGCCGGCCTCCGACGCCGCGGGCGAATGCGCCGGGCTGATCGACCAGAGCGCGCCCGACGCGCGGCTGACGCTGAGCGCGGAGGAGCCGCTGGTGGCCATCACGGCGACGGCGGACAACGACACGTCGCTCCTCGTCGTCGCGCCGGACGGCTCGATCTACTGCAACGACGATTCGGATGGCTACAACCCGGCGGTGGTTCTGGAGAACGCGGCGCCGGGAGACTATGCGGTCTGGGTCGGCGTCTATGAGGGCGGCTCGGGCTCGGAGGCGACGCTGGCCTTCGGGCGGACCGCGCCGGAGGGCGCCGCCGCGTCGGGCGCGTCGCCCGCGCTCGAGGCCCTCGCCGCCGACGCGCCGCCGGCGCTTGGAACCTTTGGCCTGCCCGAGGAGGGCGGCACGATGGAGATCGGCCTCGCCATCGCGGCGGGAACCTATGCGGGCTCCTTCGACGCCAATTGCTCGGGCGAGATCGATCCGAGCCGGCCGGATGCGATGATCACCGTGTCCGAGCCGGCCAGTCTCTGGGTCTACGCCCGTTCCGACCAGGCGGACACGACGCTTCTGGTGATGGCGCCCGACGGCTCGATCCACTGCAACGACGACTATCTCGGCTCATCCGCCGCGGTCGGCCTCGAACCGGCGGAGCCGGGCGACTACGCCGTCTGGGTCGGCGCCTTCGGCGGCGGCGCGGGCGCGGAGGCGACGCTCGTCGTCTCCCGCACGCCGCCCGAAGGCGGCGGCGACGCGATGGCCGGCGGCGGCGGGCCGGACCTCAACCCCTTCATCGGCCGGGACCTGCCGAGCGCGGCCGCCGCCCTCGCCGTCCTGCAGGAAGAGCCGGACTTCGCCAGTTCGGTCACCTGGCAAGGGCTAGAAGAGACCGGGCCGGAGGGCTTTATCCTCCACAACGTGACGGTGACCGACACGTCGGGGCAGGAGGAGCCGGTTAAGATCGGGCGCGTCGTCGTCTCCGATCTCGACCTTGCGGGGCTGTCGCAGGCGGGCGCGCCGGAGCGCTTCTCGATCCGGGTCGAGGGGGTGGACTACGCCGCCATCGCCAAGGCCGCCGCGGCCGGCGGGCCGCCGCTGCCGATGGTGGGGATGGACGCGCCGCTCTCGTTCGGGGTGAGCCTGCTGCCGCCCGACGGGAACATGGAGAAGCGCGACCTTCGCTTCACGCTCGATTTCGAGAACCAGCTCGGCCTGATGCTCGCGGCGCGGATGCTCTGGCCGCAGGACGCGCTGGCGATGGGCCCGGAGATGGCGGCGGCGACCTCCCA
>CALFYQ010000318.1 GCA_937952085.1 uncultured Paracoccaceae bacterium
AGCGGATCCTGGAAAATGGCTCCGATGCGGCGGCCGCGGATCGACTGGAGCGCCCGGTCGGAAAGCCCGTCGATCCGCGCGCCGGAGAGGCGGATCTCGCCGGCGGCGATCCGGCCGGGTGGCTCCAGCAGGCCGAGGATCGCCATCCCGGTCATCGACTTGCCCGCCCCGCTCTCGCCGACGACGCCGAGCAGCTCGCCGCGGGCGATGGAGAGCGAAACGTCGTCCACCGCGACGAGCGGGCCGGCGCGGGTCGGGAACTCGACCCGGAGGCCCCGAACGTCGAGAACCGTTTCGGTCATGGCGCGGGCTCCAGCGGGAAGGAAGGCTCGAAGATCGTCTCGACGGGCGGATGGCCGAGCGTCCGCTCGGGGTATTTCGCGACGAGACCGTCGAACTGCGCCTGGGCGCGGGCGAAATCCGCGGCCTCGTCGACGCCCGGGATGTGGCCGCCCGCCATGATGCGGCGGCCTTCGACGAAGACGTCAGTCACGTCCCGCCCGGCGCCGCCGGTGAGGACGGACTGGATCGGGTCGGGCGTCTGGAGCGTGCGGTCGAGACGGATGACGATGGCGTCGGCGCGGGCGCCGACCGCGAGGCGGCCGAGATCGGGCCGGCCGAGCGCATCGGCGCCGCCGACCGTGGCCGCGTCCCAGATCTCGCCCGAGCGGAGCGCGAGCGCGTCGCTCTCGACGAGGCGGCACATCATCATGCCGAGCTGCATGTTGAGGATCATGTCGGCCGGCCACGTGTCCGTTCCCATGCCGATGTTGACGCCCATGTCGCGGAGCCGGCGGAAGCTGCGGAGCGCCGAGCCGTGGCGGAGGGATACGAGCGGGCAGTGGACAATGGCGGCGCCAGCGTCGCGGACGATCTCGAAATCCCGCCCCGCTGCGTTGGTGCCGTGCGGCAGCAGCCAGCGCGGCGAGAGGACGCCGAGGCGTTCGAGCCACTCGGCGGGGGTGCAGCCGTGGAGTTCCCGCACCAGCCGCACTTCGGTCGCGCCCTGAAGGCAGTGCTGGCGCACCGGCGCGCCCATTTCGGCGGCGATCCCGGCGGTGCGCATGAGGAGCGCGGCGGTTCCGGTCTCGATCCGGTCGGGCGCGAACATGGCGCGGATGCGGCCGCCGGCGCGGCCGTCGATCCGGCGGGCGAAACCGGCCGCCGCCTCCAGCCCTTCGAGGCCGCGCGCCTCGTCGAAGACGGCGCGGATCTCTCCGGCCGCGTTCACCACCTGCCCGCCGGCGCGGTAGGCCGGGCCGAGCCAGACCCGGAGACCGAGCGCCTCGGCGGCGTCGGCCGCCGCCTCGAACTCGGAGACCGTCTCGCCCCATTCGCGGTAGAAGAGCGAGGCGATGGGGAGGGCGGAGGTGATCCCGTTCCGGATCAGCGCGGCGAAGGCGAACCGCTTCTGAAAGGAGAGTTCTTCCTCCGAATACATCTCGTAGGGGCCGCGCGAGACGTAGCTGTCGGGCCACACCCGGCCCTTCGCCATGGCCGGGCCGTTGTCATAGCCGAGGATGGTGGTGTCGAGATCGGAGAGCGCGTCGAGATCGACGAAGCCGGGCGAGATGAGGGCCGGGCCGAAATCCAGCCGCTCCGCCACTTCGCCCGGGAATCGCGCGCCTACGAAGAGGACGGCGCCCTGCTCGAAGACGACCTCGCCGCTGCGGAAGAGGCGCCGGCGGCCCCCGACCTCGCCGAGAAGCCAGTCCGCGGTGAGGAGCGTCCGGCTCACGGCGCCTCGACGACGCAGCGGCCGTCACGCGCGATCACGCGGCCACGCTTCACGACGAGTTTTCGCGGCGCGCGCGTCGCCACCGCCTCGGCGATGGCCTCGCCCTCGACCAGCACGCAATCGCCCCAACAGCCGGGTTCGAGCCCGTAGCCGTCCCGCTCCATCACCGCCGCGCCGCCATAGGTGCAGACGTCGAGCGCCGCCTCAACCTCGTCGTCGCGGCGGAAATTGTTGCGCTGGGCGACGAACATGGCGCGCTCGAGCATGTCCGCATTGCCCCAGGGGCCCCAGGTGTCCCGGATGCCGTCGGAGCCGGAGCAGACGACGACGCCGGCTTTCCGAAGCTCCGCCACGGCGGGCGCCGTCACCGCGGCGGGGCCGGTCGTCATGATGTGGATGCGGGCCGATGCGAGCCGGTCGGTCAGTTCCGCGACATAGGCGCGGTCGGGCATGCCGAGGCAGAAGGCGTGGCTGACCGTGACATGGCCCTGCATGCCGAGCGCCTCGGTCCGCTCGCTAATGAGCTCCATTGAGAACCCGCCCATCGCATCCCGCTCATGCAGGTGGATGTCGACCGGCCGGCCATAGCGCTCGGCGAGGCCGAAGACGAAATCGAGATGGCCCTTCGGATCCCGGTCGATGCCGCAGGGGTCGAGCCCGCCGACCACCTCGCAGCCGAGCTTCATCGCGTCTTCCATCAGGTCGGTCGTGCCCGGCCGGATCATCATGCCGGATTGCGGGAAGGCGACGAGTTCGATGTCGATGAGGTCGGCGAGCTTGTCCCGCGTCGCCATCACGCCCTCGACGCCTTCGAGCTTCATCACCGTGTCGACGTCGACGTGGCTGCGGATATGGGTGGAGCCGTTGGCGGCGGAGAGCACGGCCTGCCGTTCCGACTGCCGCTGCGGCTGCATGTCGAGCCGCTTCTTCGATTCCCGCTCGTTGGTGATCTTGTCGATCAGCCGGGGGCCGACCTCGTTCCGATACCAGGGGAGGCCGAGGAGCGACTTGTCGAGATGGGTGTGCGCCTCGACGAGGCCGGGGATGAGGATGGCGCCGCCGCCATCGACCGTCTCGATCCCCGCCGGCGCCGGGCCGTCGGCGAAGCGGCCTTCGAGGATCAGCATGTCCCGCGCGGAGCCGGCCATCGGGCGGACGTTCTTTATGAGGAGGGAGGCGGCCATGGGTTTCACCTGAGCTTCGGGTTGAGGGCGTCGCGCAGCCAGTCGCCGATCAGGTTCACCGAAAGGACGATCAGGCAGAGCTGCGCGGCGGGAAAGACGACGACCCACCAGAGGCCGGAGAAGAGATACTGGTTGCCGACCCGGATCAGCGTGCCGAGCGAGGGCTGGTCCGGCGGCATCCCGACGCCGAGGAAGGAGAGCGTCGCCTCCGCGAGGATGGCGAGGCCGAAATTCAGCGTGGCGGCGACGAGGATCGGCGTCAGCGTGTTCGGCAGGATGTGATGGAGCATGATCCGCCAGGGCTTCACCCGGATCAGCTTCGCCGCGGCGACGTATTCCTTGCGCTTCTCCACCATCGCCGAAGCGCGCACGGTGCGGGCGTATTGCACCCAGGACGGCACCGCGATGGCGACGACGAGGATCGCCGCGGCCAGCGTGTCGGAGGCGCCGGGCGGCAGGGAATGCCGCGCCACGGCGCTGATCAGGATGGCGATGAGGATGAAGGGCATCGAGAGCAGCACGTCGCCGAGCCGCATCAGCGCATTGTCCACCCAGCCGCCGAAATAGCCGGCGACGAGGCCGACCGAGAGGCCGATGGCGAGCGCCAGCATCACCGAGGCGAAGCCGATCACCAGCGAGACGCGGGAGCCGTAGAGGATCGCCGAGAGGAGGTCCCTGCCCTGCGTGTCGGCGCCGAGGACGAAGGGCCATCGCCCCGCTTCCTCCCAGAGCGGCGGGATCTCGGCGTTCATCAGGTCGAGCGCGGCGAGGTCGTAGGGGTTTTGCGGCGTGATGAGGGGGGCGGCCA
>CALFYQ010000319.1 GCA_937952085.1 uncultured Paracoccaceae bacterium
GCTGGAGGAGGGCCGAGCCGCGATCGTCGCGCCGGCGCTCGACGGCGTGCTCGCGGCGTTCGATCTGCTTCAGGCGGTCGATCTCGGCGAAACGCCGCCGACCAACTCCTTCGATCCGCGCTGGAGGAAGCTCTGATGGCCGGTCTCGCCGATCTCTCGCTCCGGGACGTCGCCGCGAAGGTGAAGTTGAAGGAAGTCTCCCCCGTCGACGTCGTCGGCGCCTGCCTCGCGCGGGCCGAGGCGACGGAGCCGAAGCTGAACGCCTTCTCGCTCCTGATGGCCGAACAGGCGATGGACGCCGCCAAGGCCGCGGAGGCGGAGATCGCCAGGGGCGGCTGGAAGGGGGAGCTTCATGGCATCCCCTTCGGCGTGAAGGAGCTTTACGACGTCGCCGGCGCCCCCACCACGTCGAGTTCGAAGGTCCGCGCCAACTGGGTGGCGAAGGAGGACAGCGCCTCCGTCGCTTCGCTGAAGGACGCCGGGGCGATCGTGCTCGGCAAGGTCCACACCCACGAATTCGCCTATGGCATCGCCACGCCGAAATCGCGGAACCCCTGGGGGGAGGACCATATTCCCGGCGGCTCCTCCGGCGGCTCCGGCGCCTCGGTGGCGGCGGGCTCGACCTACATGGCGCTCGGCTCCGACACCGGCGGCTCGATCCGCATTCCGGCGGCGGTCTGCGGCGTGGTCGGGCTGAAGCCGACCTTCGGCCGCTGCTCCCGCGCCGGCGTCACCTCGCTCGCTTGGTCGCTCGACCATGTCGGCCCGCTGGCCCGCACCGTGGCCGACGCCGCGGTGACGCTGAACGCGATGCAGGGCTATGACCCGCGCGATCCGGGCTCGGTGAACGTGCCAAGGGAGGATTTCACCGAGGCGCTCGGCAAGGACGTGAAGGGCCTGCGGATCGGCGTGCCGCGGAACTACTATTTCGACGCGGTGGAGCCGGCGGTGGAAAGCGGCGTCCGCGCCGCCATCGACGCCTTCGCGAAGGAGGGCGCGGAAATCGTCGAGGTGACGATCCCCTATGCCGACCAGATGATGGCGATGGAGTTCGGCATCTGCCTGCCGGAGGCCAGCGCCTATCACCGGCGGATGCTGCGCGAGAGCGCCGATCTCTACGAGGAGGATGTCCGCGTCTTCCTCGAGGCGGGCGAGTTCGTGCCGGCGACGACCTATATCGACGCGCTCCGCGTCCGTCAGCTGCTCCAGCGGGAAATCGCCAAGGTCTACGACAAGGTGGACCTGATCGTCGCTCCCTCGGTCCCCGCCGTGGCGGCGCGGGCCGGGCAGGAGACGATCAAGTGGGGCAACGGCGTCGAGGAGCCTGTCACCTCGGTCTATGTCCGCCTCTCGGCGCCGGCGAACCTGACCGGCCTTCCCGCCATCGCCACGCCCTGCGGCTTCGACGCGGCGGGCCTGCCGGTCTCATTCCAGGCCATCGCCCGGCCCTTCGAGGAGGCGACGGCGATCCGCCTCTGCGACGCCTGGCAGGGCATGACCGACTGGCACAAGCGCCGGCCGTCCTGAGCCGGCGATGCGTCCGGGCGCCCCTGGCGGCGCCCGGCGCCTTCCTCAGCCGAAGGCGACGAGCCGCGGTTCGGCCTCGGGCAGGGCGGCCTCGCAGCGGCGGGACGCCGGCAGCCGCATCGTCACCTTCGTGCCGACGCCCTCCTCGCTTTCGATGCCGAACGCGCCGCCATGCGCCTCGACGAAGATCCGCGCGACGGTGAGACCGAGGCCGGCGCCGTCGAGCCCGCGGCGCTCGGAGCGGTCCGCCTGCTCGAAGGGCTCGAGGCAGCGGGCGAGGAATTCCGCCGACATGCCGGGCCCGTCATCCTCGATCGAGATCGCCGCGCCCCCTTCCAGCTCCAGCCGAACGGCGACGCGGATCCGCCCTTCCTCGCCGGAGAAGCGGATCGTGTTGCTGAGGACGTTGCCGATGGCCTTCTGCAGCGCCATTGGGTCGACCGCGAAATGGATCTCTGTCGCCGGGCCGGTCATCTCCATCGCGACGCCGGCCCGCCCGGCGCGCGGGCGCTGGAGATCGACCGCCTCGCGCACCAGCGCCTCGAGGTCGCGCGGCTCGGGCCGAAGCTCCAGCCGGTCCATCCCCGCGTTGGCGTAGTCGAGCACATGGGTCAGCAGGCGCAGCAGCCGTGCGCCGCTGTTGTGGATCTCGGTCGCCATCGGCCTGTAGCCGTCGGCGCCGAGCGGCCCGAGCGCCTCCTCGCGCATCATGCTGGAGAGGCCGATGATGGCGTTGAGGGGCGTGCGCAGCTCATGGCTCATCGTGGCGACGAGCTCGGTCTTGGTTCGGGTCGCCGCCTCGGCGCGCACCTTCAGCTCACGCAGCAGGCGCTCGCGGCGCCGGGCCGAGCGCTCCATCTCGACCTCGGCCGAGATGTCCCGCAGCAGCAGGATCCAGATATGGCCCGCCTCGTCGTCGAAGGCGGAGACCGCGATCTCGGCGTAGAACCGCGTGCCGTCGGCGCGGCGGCAGATGATGCGCCGCCGTCGCCCGAGCGCCTGCGCCCGTTCGAGCGCGGAGACGAGGGCGGCGCTGTCCCCGAGCCGCGGCCAGAGCGCGAAGGCCTCGGGCGGGAACGGCTCGTCCGTCTCCGGCAGGCGGAAAATGTCGCTCGCCGCACGGTTGCGGGTCTGGATCTCGCCGGCCTCGTCGAGGGTGACGATCGCGTCCACCACGTTGTCGGCGGCGCGGCCCATGAAGCGGTTGGCCTGCGACAGCGCCAGCGTCTTCGCGATGAGGCGCATGTCGAGCCGCGCCGCCCGGCTCGCCAGCGTCAGCGGGATGGCGAGCGCGGTGGCGACGAGGGCGGGGCTGGCGTCGAGCAGCACGGGCGAGATCCGCTGCGTCGTCACGGTCAGCAGGAAGGTCCCCGCCGCCACCACGAATGGGCCGGCGAGGGTGGCGTCGAACCGCCGCCGGCGGAGCGAGATCGAGGCGGCGAGGGCGGCGACGAGCGTCAGCGCCGCGGTGGCGCCGCCGCCGGAGCGGTGAAGCTGGCGGCCGAGATTGACGCTCTGTGCGGCGAGGATCTGCGCGACCGGGCCCGGCAGCACGCCGTGCACCGGCGCCGCCACGAGGTCGCCGAGCTCGATCGCCGTGGCGCCGATGATGACCTGACGGCCCCGCACCTCCTCCGGGTCGAACCGGCCCGCCGCGATGTCGGCGAAGGAAAGGGTCGGCAGCGCCTCCACGTCGATGCCGTAGTCGATCCAGAAGGGCTCCGTTCCCGCCGGCGCCGAGGCGAGGCCGGCGAAGAGCGCGCCGATCTCGCCGCCCCGCCAGGGCGCGCGCAGCGCGAACCGCCAGAGCCGCGCGTCGGCCTCCATCGTTACGTTGACGTTGACCGGCGTGGCCGCTTCGAGGAGCGGCGCGATCGGCCCGACATCGGTATCGCCGCTCGGGTCGGTGAAGGCGGCGAGGCGCACCGGCGCGCGGCTTCGCGCGATGGCGCGGGCGAAGGCGTTGTCGGCCTTCTCGTCGGAATGGGCGCTGAAATCGACGTCGAAGCTGATACCGGCGGCGCCGGCGGCGCTCAGCCGGTCCACCGCCAGCGCGTGAAGCTGGCGCGGCCATGGCCAGACGCCGATCTCGTCGAGGCTGGCGCGGTCGATCTTGACGAGGAGGATCGACTGGTCCGGTTCGATCGCGGCGAAGGGAAAGCGCAGTTCGATCAGGCGGTGCTCGAGAAATTCGAGCGCGCCGGCGGCGTAAAGCGCCAGCGCGGCGAAGGCCGCCGCGCAGCCGCGTAGCCAGGGCGAGGCGACGGCGGAACCCTTCTTGCCGCGGCCCGCGCCCCCTTCGCCTTCCGCCTCGCCGGGGGCGATCATCCGAAGCTCGCGCCTGCGATGGGCTTGGCGGAAGGCCGCGCGTCAGGTCTTGCCGCCGCCCTTCCCATTCCCGCCGCCATTGCCGTTTCCGCCGCCGTTGCCATTGCCATTGCCGCCGGCGTTGCTGTTTCCGGAACTCGATGCACTGTCGTCGCCGACATCCGAGGCGCTGTCGTCGCCGCTGGACGAGCCGCTGTTGCCGTTGCCGTTGCCGTTTCCGTTCCCGCCAGCGTT
>CALFYQ010000320.1 GCA_937952085.1 uncultured Paracoccaceae bacterium
CTCCCCGCTCGAAGTGACGCGGATGGAGCCGAACTTCCCCGAGAAGGGGGAGCGGAAATCCCGCTGGTTCCCGCGCGAACGGGCCGCCGCCGCGGTGCGGGAGCCGGAGCTTCGCGCCATCATCGAAAGCTTCAGGGCCGGCTGAACGGCGAGCCGTCGATCTGCGGCGCCGTTTCCAGCGCGTCGTCCCAGTCCGCCCGGCTGCCGCAGAAGATGTGGGCGTTCGGCTTCACCCCCGCCGCGCCGTCGAGGCTTCCGGCCGGAACCATGATCCGCCCCGGACCGACGCGCGGCACGGCCCCGCCGCAGGTGCCGCAGAAGCACTTCTCGAACCGCGTGCCCTCCACCTTGTAGCGGCGGATCGCCTCCTCGCCGCGCAGCCATTCGAGCGTCGCCGTGGTGGAGAAGAGGTTGGAGGCGTGGGCGGAGCCGGTCGCCTTCCGGCAGCGGCTGCAATGGCAGAGGTAGAAGGCCTCGAAGTCGCCATGCACGCGGTAGGCCACCGCGCCGCAGAGGCAGGAGCCGTCGATCGTCGCTTCACTCATCGGGGTCTCCCGGCTGGTTGGAACAGGTTCTGGATGGGAATCCGGGCGCCGGGAAACGGCTCCTCGCCGCCCCGCTCGCCCCTTGGTCCGTGCGACCAGCGCGGGCCGCGCCCGACCCACCCCGCGGGCGGGCGCCCTCCGGCGGATCGAGACGCGCAGCGAGCGTTCGGGGCGGCTCGCTCAAGCGCGGTCGCTCGACGGTCATGGCGACCTCACTGGGTCGGCCGCTTCCCTGCGCGCCGCGCCGCTATCGGCCGTCTCAAGCCGGAACTTGAGAAACCGCGCGCCCTCATGCGCCACCTCGCCGAGCGGCCGCGCCCCGAGCCGGGCGAGCGCCCCGAAGCTCCGGCGCGACGGCGCGAGGAGGAACGTGACGAAGGGAATCCGCGGGTCGCTTCGTGCGAAATCGAGCGCCCGGCGGGCGATGGCGAAGCCGAGCCCGAAGGCTTCCGGCCGCAGGACAAGGCCGAAATCCCACTCCGCCCCCTCCTTCTCGAACCCGCCCCAGCCGACATAGCGCCCATCCGCAAGAATCGCCCAGTGCCCAAGCCCATCCCGCGCCCAGCGCGCCTCCTTCGCCGCGACGAACCGTGCGACCGCCGCCGCGTCCCAGTCGAAAGTCGCCAGCGGCAGATGCGCGAGAACGCGCGGGTCCGACATGTGGGTGAGAATCTCGTCGGGCGCGACTGTGGCCAGACGGGCGAAGGCGATCTCGGGGGCGGGGCGGGGCATCGCGCGGCAGTTTGCGCCGGCGAAGGGCTCGATCAAGCCGGGCGCGGCCGCACGGCCTTCACCATTTCGTGCCTCATGCTCAACACTCCGGCAGGTTGACCGCGAGCCCGCCCTGGCTCGTCTCCTTGTATTTCTCGCTCATGTCGCGGCCGGTCTGCTTCATCGCCTCGATGCAGTTGTCGAGCGGCATGAAGTGGCTGCCGTCGCCACGGAGCGAGAGCGAGGCGGCGGAGACGGCCTTGATCGCGCCGAGGCCGTTGCGCTCGATGCAGGGCACCTGGACGAGCCCGCCGACCGGGTCGCAGGTCATGCCGAGATGGTGTTCGAGCGCGATCTCGGCGGCGTTCTCGATCTGCGCGGGCGAGCCGCCGAGCGCGGCGCAGAGGCCGGCGGCGGCCATCGCGGCCGCGGAGCCGACCTCGCCCTGGCAGCCGACCTCGGCGCCCGAGATCGACGCGCGGGACTTGATGAGCCCGCCGATGGCGGCGGCGGTCAGCAGGAAATCCCGCTCCCCGGCCCGCGTCGCGCCGGGAATGTGGTCCCGGTAGTAGCGGAGGACGGCGGGGCAGACGCCGGCCGCGCCGTTGGTCGGCGCCGTCACCACCTTGCCGCCGGCGGCGTTCTCCTCGTTCACCGCCATGGCGTAGACCGAGAGCCAGTCGTTCACCACATGCGGCGGGGTGAGGTTGAGCCCGCGCTCGGCGAGAAGCTGGTCATGGATCTTCTTCGCCCGGCGCTTCACCCGGAGGCCGCCGGGCAGTTCCCCCTCCCGCGCGATGCCGCGGTCGAGGCAGGCGGACATCGCGTCCAGCACCGCGTCGATCCGCTCGTCGAGCGCGGCGCGGCTCATCGAGGCCTCCTCGTTCGCCCGCATCATCTTCGCGATGGAAAGGCCGGAGGCGGCAGCCATCGCCAGCATCTCCGCCGCGGAGCGGAAGGCGAAGGGTTTTGCGGGCCCGGGCGCGGCCGCCGGCTCCTCCCCGCGCGACAATTCCCGCGCCGTCAGCACGAAGCCGCCGCCGACCGAGTAGAACGTCTCTTCGAGCGCCAGCCGCCCGGCCGCATCATGGGCGAAGAGACGCATCCCGTTGGCGTGGCCGGGAAGCGCCGGGCCGAAGTCGAATGCGATGTCCGCATCGGGGTCGAAGCCGAGGCGGCCGAGCTCGGGGTGCTCCACCGCCTTCTCCGCCCGCACCTTCGCCTCGATCCGCTCCGCCGCGTCCGGGTCGAGCGTCGCGGGCGCCTGCCCGGCGAGGCCGAGGAGCACCGCCCGGTCGGTCGCGTGGCCCCGCCCGGTGAAGGCGAGCGAGCCATGGAGCGAGGCGGAGAGCCGCGCCGGCGCCCCCGCGCCCGGCACCCGGTCCCGCCCCTCGGCCAGCGTGGCGAGGAAGCGCCCGGCGGCGAGCATCGGCCCCATCGTGTGCGAGGAGGAAGGGCCGAGGCCGATCTTGAAGATGTCGAATGTCGAAAGCATCGCGGGCCTCCCGTCGCCCCTCGTAACCTAAAGGAAGCGCGCCGCGGGTCGAGCGGAACGACGCGGCGGGGCGCATCCGCGACCTCGCCGCCCGTGGCGCCCGGGCGCCGACGCGCCTAATCTCCGGTCATGGAGCACGAGCCGGCGATCCGCCTCGCGGCCTTCGCCGCCATCTTCGCCCTGACCGCCGCCTGGGAATGGGCGCGGCCGCGGCGGGCGGCGCGGCGCGGCCTGCGCTGGGCCACCAATCTCGGCCTCGTCGCGCTCGATTCGCTGGTCGTGCGGCTGCTCTTCCCGGCCGCCGCCGTGGGCGCGGCGCTCGATGCGGCGGCGGAAGGCTGGGGCCTCTTCAACGCGCTGGACGCGCCGCTCTGGCTTTCGGTCCCGCTCTCGGTGCTCTTGCTCGATTTCGCGATCTGGGCGCAGCACGTGGCGATGCATCTCGTCCCCGCGCTCTGGCGGCTCCACCAGGTCCACCATGCGGACGAGGCGCTGGACGCGACGACCGGGCTCCGCTTCCACCCGATCGAGATCGCGCTCTCGATGGCGCTGAAGATCGGCCTCGTCTACCTCCTCGGCGCGCCGGCGCTGGGCGTTCTGATCTTCGAGGTGCTGCTGAACGGCTTTGCGGTCTGGACGCATGGCAACCTTCGTCTTCCGGCGCGGGTCGAGCCGCTCCTTCGCCGCCTCATCGTCACGCCGGAGATGCACCGGGCGCACCATTCGACGATCCGCGCCGAGCACGACACCAATTACGGCTTCCTCCTCTCGATCTGGGATCGGGCCTCGGGCTTCTGGACCGAGCGGGCGACGGGCGAGATCGGCTTGCCCATCGAGCGGACCGGGCGCTCCGCCTCGCTGCTCTGGTCGCTGGCGCTGCCGTTCCGGCGGCTGAAATGAC
>CALFYQ010000321.1 GCA_937952085.1 uncultured Paracoccaceae bacterium
CTTCGGCGTCGCGGCGCTCCTCGCGCTCGCGGCGAGCTGGGCGGCGTTCGGCGCCGCGCTGACTCCGCGCGCGCTCGAATGGTTCGGCGCCTTCGCGATGACCCTCCTCGCCCTCCAGAAGCTCCAGGATGTCGAGGCCTTCTCGACGATGTTCCTCACCTATGACCTGCTGGCGCGTCGCTGGGTCCCCTACGGCTATCTCTACCCCTATCTCGAAGCCGGCGCGGGGCTGCTGATGGCGGCGGGGCTCGCGCCGCTGGTCTCCGGGCCGGTTGCGCTCTTCATCGGCGCGGTCGGCGCGGTTTCCGTCTTCAAGGCGGTCTATCTCGACGGGCGGGAATTGAAATGCGCCTGCCTCGGCGGCGAAAGCCGGACGCCGCTCGGCTTCGTCTCCCTAACGGAGAACCTCGGGATGATCGCGATGGGGCTCTGGACGCTGGCGAAGGCGTTCGGCTGAGCGGCGGCTTCCGCGCGGCGCGGCGCGGCGCTAGCCTCCGCGGAAAGGAGACCGCCGATGACCGCCATCCGCACCATGTGCCCGATGAACTGCCACCCGACGCTCTGCGGCATGGAGGTGGAGGTGGACGAGGGCCGGCTCGTCTCCATCAAGGGCGACGAGAGCCACCCGGACAGCCGCGGCTTTCTCTGCATGCGGGGGAACGCGGCGCACGAGATCGTCGCGAACCCGGGGCGCATCCTCCGCCCGCGGCTCCGGGAGCGGCGCGGCGGCCCCTGGCGCGAGGCGGGGTGGGAGGAGACGCTGGATTTCATCGCGGCGCGGATGAAGGCCGTGGGGCGCGAAGCGGTCGGCATGTGGCAGGGCCACGGCGTCGCCGCCAACGATTACGGCGTCGGGGTGAAGCGCGGCCAGATGGAGCGCTTCGCCAACCTCTACGGCTGCCAGCACTGGAGCGGCGCGATGATCTGCTGGGGCCTCGGCGGCTTCGGCGTCGGGCTGACGGGCGCGCTGGAGACCTCGACCAAGGAGGACATGGGCGCGCATTCCGAGATGATCGTGCTCTGGGGCGCCAATTCGCCCTCGCAGGCCAACACGGTGCGTCATGTGGACGAGGCGAAGCGGCGCGGCGCGCGGATCGTCGTGGTGGACGTGCGGCGCACCGAGGCTTCGGCGCTGGCGCATGAGACGCTGCTGGTCCGGCCCGGCTCCGATACGGCGCTCGCCCTTGCTATGATGCATGTGATCGTCGCCGAGGGGCGGCACGATGCGGCCTTCCTCGCCGCGCATGCGGTCGGCTTCGAGGATCTCGCGGCGGCGCTGCCGAACTACACGCCGGAATGGGCGGCGCGGGAGACCGGGCTGCCCGCCGGGCGGATCGTCGAGTTCGCCCGCGCCTATGCGGCGACGCGGCCGGCGATGATCGTCCTCGGCGGGTCCTCGCTCCACAAGGGGCGGAACCTCTGGCGCGCGGCGCGGGCGATCTCCTGCCTGCCGGCGCTGGTGGGCGATTATGGCGTTCCGGGCGGCGGGCTCGGGCCGCGGCATGGCGCGCGGGCGCATGGCGCGGCCTTCGCCGACATCACCGCGGCGGACCGGCGGCCCGCCGGAAGCCATGTTCCGAACCAGATGGAGGCGGTGATCGAGGCGCTGGAGGAAGGGCGGGTGAAGCTCCTCTTCACGCTCGGCGCCAACTTCCTTTCGAGCTTTGCCGATCAGAATCGGGCGCGGGCGGCGCTCGCCAAGGCCGAACTCGTCGTGGCGATGGACATCTTCGAGAATTCGACGATCCGCGAGGCGACGGACGTGGTGCTGCCCGGCACGATCTGGCTGGAGGAGGTCGGCGTGAAGGCGACCGCCACGCATGTCCATCTCTGCGAGAAGGCGCTCGCGCCCGCGGGGGAGGCGCGGCCGGTCTGGTCGGTATACCGCGATCTCGCGGCGCGGCTCGGCGTGGCGGACGCCTATCCCTGGGAGAACCAGGAAGCGGCGATCGACGCTGTACTGGCGCATCCAGCGACCGGCTTCGCCACCGTCGCGTCGATGCGTGAGGGCGGCGGTCGGGCGGAGCTTAAGATCTCCCACGTCGCGCATCCGACGCGAGTTTTCGCGACGCCCTCGGGCAAGATCGAGTTGCGCTCGGACCACGCCGCGGCGATGGGCCTTCCCGCCCTGCCGGAGCCGCCGGCGGCGGAGGCGCGGGACGGCCTCGCCCTCGCCACCGGGCGGACCTATGCGGCCTTCCACGGATTCTACGACCACGGCCGCGCGCTGCCGACCTTGGCGGCGCGGGAGCCGGAGCCCGAACTCTGGCTCTCCCCGGCGGATGCGGAGGCGCGCGGCGTGGCCGACGGCGCCGCGATCCGCCTGACCAGCCGCTTCGGCGAGATGGCGGCGCGGGCCAAGGTGACGCCGCGCATGCCGCTCGGCGCGGTCTGGATGCGGGACGGCTGGCCCGGCCTCAACGCGCTGACGGACGGCGCTTCCGCCCTGCCGGAGACGGCGCTTTCCGCCTTCCCCTTCGCGGTCGGCCAGGCCCGGTTCGGCGCGGTGGTGGAGGTGGCGCCGGCCTGAACCTCACATCGCGACATACCAGTCCCGCCGGTGGTTCACCGCGATGGTGAGGTTCGTCGCCGCCGCCCCGGCGAGGGAGAGGGCGACCGCCTGCCACGGAAGGCTCAGGAGCGCGAGGGCGAAGACGCCGGCGTCGACGGCGAGCTGCGTCCAGCCGGCGCGGAAGCCGAAGCGCTCCTGCAGATAGAAGGCGAGGATGCCGAAGCCCCCGAGGCTCGCCCCGTGCCGGAAGATAGCGAGAAGGCCGACCCCGGCGCAGGCCCCGGCGATGAGCGCGCCGACGAGGGGCTGCGTCTCTCCGAACGTCAGAAAATCGGGGCGGAGCGTCGTCAGAAGCGTGAGAAGCGCCACCGAGAGGAAGGTCTTCACCGTGAAGCGAAGGCCGAGCCGCGTCGCCGCGAGCCAATAGAAGGGCAGGTTGAGAACGAAGAAGACCGGGCCGAAGCCGAAACCGGTCCAGTGCGAGACGAGAAGCGAGAGCCCGGCGATCTGCCCCGTCGCGAGGCCGAGATGCTGGAGCAGCGCCACGCCGAGCGTCACCATCGCGGTTCCGGTGGCGAGGCCCTGCGCATCCTCGAATAGGGTGTGGCGCTTCGGCCCCTGCGGCTCAGCCTCACTCATTCCGGTCTCCCTCTTCTCACCCGGCTGCTAGGGCGCCGGGCCGGAATGTCGAGCGGAAACCGGGAGATGACGCCGGCGTGCGCGCATCCGCCGCCGAAGCGGGCGGCGGATGGCGATGTGCCAGCGGAGTGGGCGTTCGCGGATCGCGCCTCAGCGCAGCGTGGCGAGATAGGCGACGAGGTCCTCGACCTGCGCGGTGGCGAGATCGAAGGGCGGCATCAGCCCGCGAAGATGCGGGTTTGCGAGGAAGCCGCGGATGTAGTCGTCGGACCGCCGCTTGGCGATGTCGGGGAAGGTGGGCCCGACATCGGCGGCTCCGCGCTCCGCGCCGGTGGCGTGGCACTCGGCGCACCAGTGCTTGGCGAGCTCGCCCCCGCGCGCGGCGGGGTCGAGCTGCTGCGCCGCCGCCGGCCACGACGCGGCCACGAGGGCGAGCGCGGGAAGAAGGCGGCGCAGCGGGCGCATCAGCCGAGCGCCTTCTGCAGGCCGGAATCCACCGCGTCGAGGAAGCCCTCGGTGGTGAGCCAGCTCTGGTCCGGGCCGACGAGAAGGGCGAGGTCCTTTGTCATCTTGCCGCTCTCGACGGTCTCGACGCAGACCGTCTCCAGCGTCTCGGCGAAGCGCTTCAGCGCCGCGTTGTCGTCGAGCTTGGCGCGGTGCTTCAGGCCGCCGGTCCACGCGTAGATCGAGGCGATGGCGTTGGTCGAGGTCGCCTTGCCCTTCTGGTGCTCGCGGTAGTGGCGGGTGACGGTGCCGTGCGCCGCCTCGGCCTCGACCGTCTTGCCGTCCGGCGTCATCAGCACCGAGGTCATCAGGCCGAGCGAGCCGAAGCCCTGCGCCACCGTGTCGGACTGGACGTCGCCGTCGTAGTTCTTGCAGGCCCAGACATAACCGCCGGACCATTTCAGCGCCGAGGCGACCATGTCGTCGATCAGCCGGTGCTCGTAGGTGATGCCGGCCTTCTTGAACTTGTCGGCGAATTCCTCGTCGAAGACCTTCTGGAAGAGGTCCTTGAAGCGGCCGTCATAGGCCTTGAGGATGGTGTTCTTGGTCGAGAGATAGACCGGCCAGCCGAGCGAGAGGCCGTAGTTCATCGAGGCCCGGGCGAAGTCGATGATCGAATCGTCGAGGTTGTACATCGCCATGGTCACGCCGGCGCCGGGGGCCTTGAAGACCTCCTTCTCGATGACCTTGCCGTCCTCGCCGGTGAACTTGATCGTCAGCGTGCCCTTGCCGGGGAAGTGGAAGTCCGTCGCGCGGTACTGGTCGCCGAAGGCGTGGCGGCCGACGACGATCGGCTTGGTCCAGCCGGGCACGAGCCGCGGCACGTTCTGGCAGATGATCGGCTGGCGGAAGATCACGCCGCCGAGGATGTTGCGGATCGTCCCGTTCGGGGAGCGCCACATCTGCTTCAGGCCGAACTCCTCGACGCGCGCCTCGTCCGGCGTGATCGTCGCGCATTTGACGCCGACGCCGTATTTCTTGATCGCGTTTGCGGCGTCGATGGTGATCTGGTCGTCGGTCCGGTCGCGCTCCTCGATGCCGAGGTCGTAGTAGTGCAGGTCGATGTCCAGATAGGGCAGGATCAGCTTCTTCTTGATGAAATCCCAGATGATCCGGGTCATCTCGTCGCCGTCGAGCTCGACGACGGGGTTTGCGACCTTGATCCTGTCCATTCTCGTCCCCCTCGGGTGGCGTTCCGGTTATGCGGGACGCTATACCCCGCCGCACCGGGCGCGAACAGGGGCGCTTTCAACGCAGGGGCGAAAGCGGTGTCGATGCCGTCGAAGGCGCGGGAAATGGCGGAGCGGACACTCGCAGGTGGGCCGGCCGAGGCCTTCGTCATCCCCTATCGCCACGCCGCCTCGGTCGCGCCGATCGCCTATCCCGAGGTCGGCGCGCGGTTCGCGGCGGCGGAGCCGGAAATGCGCGCGCTCCTCGCCGAGATCGAGGCGCGCGCCCCGGCGCTCGAGGCGCTGGACGGCCCGCCGCCCCGCCCCCGCTGGGGGCAGGACTGGTTCCCGCGGCTCGACGGCGCGGCGGCCTATGCGCTGGTCGCCAGCCGGAAGCCGGGACGGATCGTCGAGGTCGGCTCCGGCCATTCGACCCGCTTCATGGCCGAAGCGATCCGCGCCGAGGGGCTCGCCGCGACGCTCACCTGCATCGATCCGCAGCCCCGCGCGGCGCTCGCCGGCCTCGCCGTCGACTGGCGGGCGGAGCTTCTCTCCGAGGCGCATCTGCCGCTTTTCGCCGGGCTCGTGCCGGGCGACGTCGCCTTCTTCGATTCGAGCCATGTGCTCGTGCCCGGCGCCGATGTGGACCTGATCCTCAACCGGATCCTGCCGACGCTCCGGCCGGGGGTGATCGTCCATGTCCATGACGTGACGCTGCCGGACCCCTACCCGGCGGAATGGGCCTGGCGCGGCTATGGCGAGCAGAACGGCCTCGCGCCCTGGATCCTCTCGGGCGGGCTCCGGCCGCTCTGGTCCTCCCGCTGGGCGGCGACGCGGATGCGGGCGGTGGAGGCGGGCGTCCTCTCGCGCCTGCCGCTCCCGGCGGGCGCCTTCGAGACCAGCTTCTGGGGGGTGAAGGCGTGAGCGAGCCCTTCTTCATTCTCGTCCGGCCGCAGATGGCGGAGAATATCGGCGCAGCGGCGCGGGCGATGCGGAATTTCGGCCTCGCGCGGATGCGTCTCGTCGCGCCGCGGGACGGCTGGCCGAACCCGAAGGCCGTCGCCTCCGCCTCCGGCGCCGGCCGACTCCTCGAAGACGCCCGGCTCTTCGCCGACACGGCGGCGGCGGCCGCGGACCTCACCCATCTCTACGCCACCACGGCGCGCCCCCGCGGCTTCACCAAGCGTGTGCTGACCCCCGAGGAGGCGATGCAGGAGGCGAAGGCGCGGATCGAGGCGGGCGAGAAGGTCGGCATCCTGTTCGGCCCCGAGCGCACCGGGCTGGAGACCGAGGACGTGGTGCGAGCCAACACTGTCGTCACCGTGCCGGTGAACCCAGACTTTCCCTCGCTCAACCTCGCGCAATGCGCGCTGCTGCTCGGCTACGAATGGGGCCGGGCGGCGGGCGGTGGGCTCCGCTCGGTGGTGCTGGACAGCCCGATGGCGGAACAGGGCGCCGTCGAGCGACTGACCGACCACCTGGTGGAGGAGCTTGACGCCTCGACCTTCTTCCGCCCGCCGGAAAAGCGGGAGGCGATGCTGGTGAACCTCCGCAACCTCTTTCGCCGAGCGCCGCTGACCGATCAGGACGTGCGGACGCTCCACGGCGTCATCCGCTCGCTGGTCGGCCGCCGGCAGGGGACGCGGTAGCGGGCCGGGCGGCTCGCACCCGTCAGTTCAGCCGGATCGGCAGCTTCACCGGGCCGCGGAAGCCGAAGCCCTTCCATTCTACGGCCCCTGGGTCGGGGATCGAGAGGTTCGGGAAGCGGTCGAAGAGGAGGGGCAGCATGATCTCGCCCACCATCTTCCGCGCCGCATGGGCGCCGAGGCAGAAATGCGCGCCGTTGCCGAAGGCCTGGTGCGGCAGCGGCTTGCGGAACATGTTGAAGCCCTCCGCCTCGCCCCAGACCTCCTCGTCACGGTTGGCGGAGGCCTGCGCGGTCATCACCGTCTCGCCCTTGCGGACGAGGACGCCGCGGATCTCGACATCCTCGGTCACGAGGCGGGACGAGACCTGGATCGGCGCGACCCAGCGCACCGCCTCCTCGAAGGCGTTGGCCCAAAGTTCCGCGGCGCGGCAGGCGTCGAGCTGGTTCCGGTCCGACAGGAGGCCGATCAGCACGGTGTTGAGCGCGTCGCGCGGCTCGTTCACGCCGCCGCCGATGGCGATCTTGATGTTCGCCTTGATCTGCGACCATTCGATCGGCTCGTCGGCGTTGATCATGAAGGAGAGCGCGCTGCCGTCCGGTTCCGCCCGGAGGCGCGAAGCGGCCCGCTCGATGGTGGCGTCGCAGACCTCGTGGATGCGGTCGCAGGCTTCAAAGAGTTCCGGACGGCCGGAGAAGTTGCCGGCGCCGTCGATCAGGGTCTGCGACCAGTGGGCGATCTCGGCGTCGGTCGCCTCGGGGATGCCGAGCATGATCGCGAGGCAGCGCGCGGCGTAGGGCGCGGCCAGCGTCTCGAAGAAGTCCACCGTCTCGCCGCGCGGCAGGGCGGCGACATAGCTCCGCGCCACCTTCTCGAAGCGCGGCATCCAGAGCGTCTTGACCGCCCGCGGCGAGAAGGCGGAGGCCATCGCCATCCGCTCCCGCCGGTGGGCATCGCCGTCCTTGCGCATCAGCGTGTGGGCGAGGAAGGCGCGGCGCATCGGCGTGTTCGGGTCGTCCGAGGAGAAGAGCGCGGCGTTCTCCTTCACGAAGCGCGTGTCCGCCGCCTTGGTGAGCAGCACCCGGCCAACCGCCTTCACCCGCAGCACCGGCGCCTCGCGGCGCAGGCGCCGGTAGATCGGGTAGGGGTCCCGCTCCAGCGCGGCGTAGGTGATCGAGCTGTCGGTCGGGGCGAGCGGCGCGTCGAACATGGTTTCCTCGGCCTTGTTTCCCTCGGAGATACGCGACGTTTTCCCATTCAACGATCCTGCGCTTGCGATATCCTCCATCGAAATCTTCGATGGAGGATGGATGGCCAAGCCGCCCGAAGGCCTCGATCTCGCCGCGCTCGACCTTCTCCGCCTGATCCGGGAGGCGGGGTCCTTCTCCGCCGCGGCCGCAAGGCTCGGCGTGAAGCAGTCCACCGTCTCCTACCGCGTGGAGCGGCTCCGCCGCGCGCTCCGCGACCCGCTCTTCGTCCGCGAGGGCGGCGAGACGCTGCAGACGCCGAAATGCGAGGCGGCGATCCGCACGGCGGAGCGGATGGCGGCGGAGTTCGCCGATCTCGTCGAGGGCGACGCCTTCGACCCGGCGACGACCGAGGCGGGCTTCGCCATCGCCTGCAACGTTTATGAGCGGTTCGTGATCCTGCCCGGCCTCGTCGGCGCGCTGCGGCGGAAGGCGCCGGGGCTCCGGCTCTCGATCCTTCCGGCGCTGGCGGAGGGGCGGGCGGCGCTCCGCGAGGGGCGGGCCGACCTTCTCCTTGGCCCGGAGGCGCCGGGCCACGAGGCGTTTCGCGGCAGGCGGCTCTTTTCCGAGGGCTATGTCTGCGCGATGGACGAGGCGCACCCGCTCGCCGATGGCGGGTTGACGCTCGAAGCCTACGCCAAGGCCGCGCATGTGCTGGTGGATTACGGGGGCGGTTGGCGCTCGCCCTATCTCGAGGCGTTGAAGTCGCTCGGCGTCATCCTCGAGCCGCGGCTGACGCTGCCGAGCATCGGGGTGATCGGAGCCGTGCTGGACGGGACCGACCTCATCGCCACGCTGCCCGCCCGCTTCGCGGCGACGCTCGGGCCGGCGATCCGCGTGCTGCCGGCGCCCTTCGAGGCGAGGCTCGAACTTTTCATGTTCTGGCGGCCGCGCGACCATGCGGTGCGCCGCCATGAATGGATGCGTGGCGAGGTCGAGGCGGCAGCCCGCGCCGCCGCCTGAGGCGCGTCAGGTCGCCGCGCGCGCGCAGAAGCAGGAGACGGAGACCGGAACGTCCGCCCGCGCCGCCGCGAGGTCGAGCCGCTGGCGGATCAGCCGGCCCTCCGGCGTATCCGCGAGGCCGCGGCGGCGGAGGCAGGCGTCGAGGCCGCGGAGGCTCCATAGATTGTCCGGGTGGATCGTGGCGCGGCTGAGCCCGCCAGCGAGGCCCAGATCCTCCCGGTAGACCGCCTCCGCCTCCTCCACCCGGCCCTGTTCAAGGAGGAGCGCGCCGAGCGCGTGGCGGGTCGGCTGGATCCAGCCCCAGGGCTCGTCATAAGGGAGCCCGTCGTCGAGCGCGACGGCGCGGCGGAGATCGGCGAAGGCCCGGTCGTAGTCGCCCTTCCGGTAGGCGATCTCGCCGTCGAGCATCGCCTCGGCGATGCCGAGAAGGTCGCGGCAGGTGTTGTTGTGGAGAAGCCGGCTCTCCGGCACCTTCTCCCGCGCCGCGAGGAAGCGAGCCTTCTCCCTCTCCGCTGCCTCGACCTCGCCGAGCGCGGCATGGGCGACGCCCTTGGCGTAGTGGAGCGTGGCGGTCCAGTTGCAATAGAGGTCGGGGTCCGCCGGCGCCGTCTCGGCGATCAACTCCCGCCATTTGCCGAAGCGGATCAGGACGTGAAGCTTCATCGAGAGATAGCTTTCGATGAAATCCGCCATCGGCGGGCTCTCGACCCGGAGAAGCGCTTCGGGCGTGATCGCGATCATCTCCTCCGCCGCGGCGAGCGCGGGCGCGTACTGGCCGAGGAACATCGCGCCGTAGATGGCGAAATGGTAATCGTGGAGCCGATAGGCGGTGTAGATGTTGTAGGGGCCGATCGCCGCCATGAACTTGCGATCCGCCTCGATCGCCTTCTGGTTCCAGTGCAGCACGTCGCGGTAATGGCCGCAGAGAATGTCGATATGCGTCGGCATGTGGATGAGGTGCCCAGCGTCTGGCACAAGCTCGCGAAGCCGGTCGCCGGCGCGGAGCGCCTTTTCCGGGAAGGGCGACATCTCCATCAGGTGGACGTAGAGATGGAGGAGCCCCGGATGGTCCATCGCCGCCGGGTCGCCTTCGAGCGCCGCCTCCGCCACGGCCTGCGCCTCGACCGTTCCGGCCCCTTCGGCGGGGCCGCCGGACTTGAGGTCCCACATCTTCCAGGGCGTCCGGTTCATGATCGCCTCGACGAAGATCGTGCGGATCTCGAGGTCGTCCGGGTGGCGGGCATGCGCCTCCCGCATCGCGTCGGAGAAGGCGTCATTCCAGGGCGACTGGTCCTCGATCGGGTCGCGCTGCGGATAGCGGGCGGGCAGCGCCTCGATCAGCGCCCGCTCCGCCGGGGTGACGCGATCGCGGAGCGCCATCGCCTTCGCTGTCGCGTCGAAGGCGGTGCCGAGCGCCTCGGCCTTCGAGGCGGGGTCGAACAGCTCCCAGGGCAGGTTGTAGTTGGGGCCGACCGCATAGGCGACGCCCCAATGCGCCATCGCGCAATCCGGGTCCGCCTCCAGCGCCCGCCCGAAGCAGGCCGCCGCCTCCTCATGGCAATAGCCATAGCACCAGACGAGGCCGCGATCGAACCAGAGCTGCGCATCCGGAGACGAGGTCGTCACCTTCCGTGAATAGACGTCGATGTCGAAATAATCACCCATAAGATGTCTCCTCGCCGGGCGCCATGGCTCTTAAGGAAGGTTAACCCGGAAATGACGATTCGCGGGCGTAACAAACGCACGGCCGAGACGGGACGCTGCGGAGCGCACGGGGGGCGGCCGATTTGACCTTGGGTCGCCTGGCCGCTTCGGCGATTGGCGCGGCGACTGCTGGAAAAGGGAGCGCGCCCTCGCCATCTCCCCGGGCCGCGCCCGCCCCTCCCCTCGGGCGAGCGCGCTCCGGCCGACGCCGGCGGATCTGCCGAGGGTCGGTGTGACGCAATCGGCGCTCATGTCAGTCGGGTCGGGCGCCCACCCATGGGCGGCCGCGCCCCTTTCGCCCGCCGCTCGGGTAGGGCCCGCTGGCGAGCGTTCGCCCTAGTCCGCCGCGCCGCCGGCGCGCGACTATTTCGGCGGCAGGGTGGCCGTGAAGGTCAGCGCCATGTCGAGGAGTCGGGCGAAACCCTCCGGGTCCTCCTCGATCGCCGCTTCCGGCATGGTGACGAAGCCCGACATCTTCCGCCCGCTCGGCATCGCCTGGATTACGCCCGGAATCTCCGCCGCCTCCGCCTCCCGCCCCTTGCCGACCCGCGCCATCGCGCCGATCCGCACCGCGCCGCAGATCATGTTGCCGTCGAGCATGAAGCAGACGCCGCCGAACATCGGCTTCTCGCTCACGCCCGGCAGGGCGCCGAGATGGCGGGAAATCGCGGCGTAGGCGGTTTCGGAACGGGCCATGCCGCGACGATAGCGTGCCTTCCTCCGCTTGTCGCGGCGCGCAGCGAGGAATAGGTCAGCCGCGCGGAGGTACGGGCCATGGCGACGGGCGCGAAAAAGCGGGCGATCTTCGAGGAGGCGGGCGCAGCGCCGACGCCGCAGGCTCCCGCGCCGGGCAAGGCTGCGGCCGAGAAGGCGGGCGCTCGCGCCGCGATCCGTGTCTGGCTGATCGTCCTCGCCGCGCTGGTGGCGGCGATGGTGCTGGTCGGCGGCCTCACCCGGCTCACCGACAGCGGGCTTTCGATCACCGAATGGAACGTGGTGATAGGCGCGATGCCGCCGCTCTCCGAGGCGGACTGGAACGCCGCCTTCGAGGCCTACAAGACCACCGACGAATGGCGCCTCCAGAACTCATGGATGACGCTGGACGACTTCAAGCCGATCTTCTGGTGGGAGTGGGGCCACCGCTTTCTCGGCCGCCTCGTCGGACTGGTCTGGCTGCTGCCGCTCCTCTGGTTCGTGGCGCGTCGGCGCATCCCGCGCGGCTGGGGGCCGTCGCTGGTCGGCGTCGGCCTCCTCGGCGGGCTTCAGGGCGCGATCGGCTGGTGGATGGTCTATTCCGGCCTCTCGCTCCGCACCGATGTGGCGCCCTACCGGCTGATGGTTCATCTCGGCATCGCCTTCGCGATCTTCGCCTGGCTGATCTGGCTGATCGTGAAGCTGAAGCGGGAGGAATGGGCGCTTCTCCAGGCGCGCCGGCGGCGCACGCCCGGCCTCGCCTTCTGGGCCCGCGCGGCCTTTCTGGCGCTCTTTCTCCAGATCCTGCTCGGCGCCCTCGTGGCGGGGACGGACGGCTGGTCGGGCTGGCACGACTGGCCGCTGATGGACGGCGCCTTCCTCGCGCCGGAGGCGACGGCGCTGACGCCATATCTCGAGAACCATTTCGAGAGCCCGGCGATGACGCAGTTCCAGCACCGCTGGTTCGCGCTCGTCCCGCTCATCCTCGCCCTTCTCTTCCTCGTTCGCGCGCGCGCCTCCGGCCACCGGCGGAGCCGGACATGGGCGACGGCGCTCTTCCACGCGCTCTGGGTTCAGGCGGCGCTCGGGATCTTCACGCTGATCTGGGCCGCGCCGGCGCAGATGATCTGGCTCGCGGCGCTGCATCAGCTCTGGGCGCTCGCCACGGTCGGCGTCGCGGTGCGGGCGGTCTTCGAGGCGGTCTATCCGGCGGAGCAGAAGATCAGGGGTTGAGCCTGACCGCGCGGCGCACATCCGCCGGCGTCCAGCCGTCCTCGCGGAGACGCGCAAGCGAAACATCGTCCGCCCGCTTGGCGAGGCGGCGGCCCGAAGCGTCCCGGATCAGGCGGTGGTGCCGGTAGGCCGGCGCCGGCAGGCCGAGCAGCGCCTGCAGGAGGCGGTGTACGAAAGTGGAGGCGAAAAGATCCTCGCCCCGCGTCACGTGGGTGACGCATTCGGCCGCGTCGTCCACGACGACCGCGAGGTGGTAGGCGGCGAAGCCGTCCTTGCGTTTCAGCACCATGTCGCCGAGCGTGGCGAGTTGGTCGTTCGTCACCACGATCCGGCCGGTCTCTCCGCCTGGCCCAGCGCCGATCTCCTCGAAGCTTAGCGGCCCGGCCTGCGCGGCCGCGGCTTCCCAGTCGAGCCGGAGCGCGAAGGGCCTGCCGGGCGCCGCCGCGCCGCCGGTGCGCGGCCGGCAGGTTCCGGGATAGGGCGGCCCGGCCTCCGCGCCTTCCTGCGGAGCCCCGCCGGCGGCGGCGATGTCGCCGCGGGTGCAGGAGCAGGGATAGACGAGGCCCATCGCGGCGAGCCGGCCCAGCGCCGCCTCGTAGGCCGCGCCGCGGGCCGATTGGCGCATCACCGGCTTCGGCCAGTCGAGGCCGAGCCATGCGAGATCCTCGAAAATACCAGCTTCGAATTCCGGCTTCGCCCGCCCGGCGTCGAGATCCTCGATGCGGAGCCGGAAGACGCCCCGCGCCGCCCGCGCCGCCTCGAAGGCGGTCAGCGCGGAATAGGCGTGGCCGAGATGGAGCCGCCCGGTCGGCGACGGCGCGAAACGCTCGACATGCATCGCCCGACCTCGCCGCGCGGCGCCTCGTACGTCAAGCGGGGGCGGCGGGAAGGATGGGGGCGTTCGGCCGCTCATCTCTCTCGGCCCGTGTGACCATCACGGGCCGCGCCCGCCCCTCCCCGCGGGCGGGCGCCCCCCGGCTGTCATGAGCGGATCGGGTCGAGGTCGGGGCGGCGGCATTAGGCGCCGATCCCGACCGGATCGAGCGCCCACCCAGGGGCAGACGCATCCCTTCCCGCGTCGCGCCGCCGGCCCTACCGCTTCAACGGCGCCCGCCGATAGCCGACCGCTTCCGCCACATGCCGCTTGCCGACCCGTTCCGCCCCTTCGAGATCGGCGATCGTGCGCCCGAGGCGCATCACCCTGTGATAGCCGCGCCCGGTGAGGCGAAGCTTCTCGGCGGCGCGGTCGAGGAGGGCGCGGCCTTCCGCGTCCGGCGCCGCCATCTCCTCCAGAAGCTCCCCGGAAAGCTCCGCGTTGGTGCGGAGCGTGAGGCCCTTCGCGGCGAAGCGGGCCTTCTGCCGGGCGCGGGCGGCGGCGACGCGGGCGGCGACCGGGGCGGAGGGCTCGCCTTTCGGCGCCTTCGAGAGCTCGGCCGGCGTCAGCGAGGGAAGCTCGATCTGCACATCCAGCCGGTCGAGCAGCGGGCCCGAAATCCGCGCCTGATAGTCGAGCCCGCAGGTCGGCGCTCGGGAGCAGGCGAGGCCGGGGTCCGCCAGATGGCCGCAGCGGCAGGGATTCATCGCCGCCACCAGCATGAACCGCGCCGGGTAGCGGACATGGGCGTTGGCGCGGGCGACGAAGGTCTCCCCCGTCTCCAGCGGCTGGCGGAGGCTTTCGAGCACAGGCCGCGCGAATTCCGGCGTTATGGCGCAAACTCACCAGATGTGATGATGTTTGCCGTCTTATGCGGCGGTTCGCCCGCGAACCAGCATTCCGAATATTTCTCGCGCGGCGTCTAGGCTGGTAGCCTTCGCCAGAATTTCAAACTGGTTCCGTCGCTGTCGAGCTATGAAGTAGCCTACCGGCCCGCCCAAGTTATCTCCCTCAACATATTCAGAATATGTGTGGCCGTGCATCGGCGAGACGTATACGGTCGTGTCGTCATCGATTTTTGCAATCATCGCGATATCGTCCATGCCCGACACTCCGAATTACCGGTTCCACCGGACGCCTCGGTTCTCAGTGAATCACATAGCCGACTACCTGGCGACTACGAATGCGACACAGCGAACGAGATTGATCCGGGCTGCAAAGTTCCCGAAGAAGATCGAGGTTGC
>CALFYQ010000322.1 GCA_937952085.1 uncultured Paracoccaceae bacterium
GAAGGCGCGCGCCATCATGGCGAGCCGCGCCTCGGCCTCGCCGGCGCCCCAGGCGACATGGTCGGCGAGGCGGGAGAAGTGGAGATCGCTCCGCGCCTGTATCTCGGTGTTGATGAGCGCGAGGCCGACCGCGCCGCCGAGGTTGCGGGTGAGGTTGAAGAGGCCGCTGGCGTTCTTCACTTCGAGCGGCGAGAGCGTGCCGAGCGCCAGAAGGTTGATCGGCACCATGCAGAACATCAGCGCGATGCCGCGGAGCACCTGCGGCGCCAGAAGCTCGTCGAATTCCCAGTCCTTGGTGATCGGCGTCAGCATCGCGCATGAGGCGGCGAAGCCGATCAGCCCGACAAGGATGATCCGCCGCGGGTCGAACTTCCGCGTCAGCACGCCGACGACCGGGGCGGTGAAGAACATCGCCGCGCCGGTGACGAACACCGTCTCGCCGATCTGAAGCGCCGAGTAGTGGTGAACGCGGGCGAGGTAGAGCGGGTAGAGATAGGTCAGCCCGTAGAGCCCGACGCCGAGCACGAAGGTCATCAGCGAGCCAACGGCGAAGTTCCGGTTCCGATAGGCCTGCATGTCGACGATGGGCGTGTCGGAGCGGAAGACCCGCCAGAAGAAGATGAGCCCGCCGACCACCGCGCTGAGGGTGAGGAGGCGGATCTCCCCGCTTTCGAACCAGTCGTCCTTCTGGCCTTCCTCGAGCACGTATTCGACGCTGCCGAGGAAGATCGCCATCGCCGCGAGGCCGAGCCAGTCGAATTTTCGGAGGAGCGCCGGGTCCGGCTCGTCGAAGTCCACCAGGGTCCAGGCGATCAGCGTCGCCGCCATGCCGGGGACGATGTTGACGAGAAAGAGCCAGTGCCAGGAGAAGAGTTCGGTCAGGTAGCCGCCGACCGTCGGGCCGATCGTCGGCGCCAGCGTCACCGTCAGGCCGACCAGCGCCATCACCCCGCCGCGGGCCTTCGGCGGGAAGATGATGTAGGAGGCGGCGAAGGCGGTCGGGATCATCGCGCCGCCGATGAAGCCCTGGAGCGCGCGATAGAGGATCATCTCCTCGATCGAGGTCGCGGTGGCGCAAAGGACGCTGGAGAGCGTGAAGCCCGCCGCCGAAAGCGTGAAGAGAACGCGCGTCGAGAGCCCGCGGGAGAGGAAGCCCGAAAGCGGGATCATCACCACTTCGGCGATGAGATAGCTGGTCTGGACCCAGCTGATCTCGTCCTGCGAGGCCGAGAGGCCGGCCTGGATCTCCGAGAGCGAAGACGAGACGATCTGGATGTCCAGGATCGCCATGAACATGCCGAAGACCAGCGCGAAGAAGGCGACGATCCGGCGGAGCGGAACTTCGGGCTCCGCCGCCGGCGGGGGCGCGGCATGCCGGGCGGCGGCGCGGGCGGCCACGATCAGTCTTCGCTGTGGCTGCGCCGGTCGGCGGTGACGACGACCGAGAGGCCGGGCCGGAGCCAGCCGGCGTCCCGCAGCTCGGCCGGAATCTCGATCCGCACCGGCACGCGCTGCACCACCTTGGTGAAGTTGCCGGTCGCGTTCTCGGGCGGCAGCAGGCTGAACATCGCGCCGGTCGCGGGGGCGAAGCCGACGACATGGGCGGTGAAGCCACGGCCCGGATAGGCGTCCACCTCGACATGGACCGGCGCGCCGGGGGTCAGCGCTTCGAGCTGCGTCTCCTTGAAATTGGCGTCGATAAAGACCGCCGAGAGCGGCGCGACGGCGAGAAGCCGCGCGCCCGGCGCCACAAAGTCGCCCGCCGTGACGGAGAGGTTGCCGATCACGCCGTCGACCGGCGCGCGAATCGTCGCGGCGTCAAGGTCGCGCTGCGCCTGGGCGCGGTCCGCCTCGGCCCCGGCGATCGCCGCCTCGGCCTCGCCGCGCGAGGCCTCGACGACGGAAAGCGCGGCCTTCGCCTCCTCGATTTCGGCGGCGCGGGCGGCGACGGCGGCGCGGGCCGTCTCGGCCGCGGCGCGGGCCGCTTCGAGCTTCTGGCCGCTCGCGAAGTCGGACTTGGCGAGGCGCTGGTAGCGGTCGAAATCGGCCTCGGCCTGCGCGAGGGAGGCGCGGGCGGCCGATTCGTTCGCCTCCGCCCCGAGAATGGCGGCGCGGGCCTGTGCGATCTGCGCGCCGATGCGGGAGAGCGCGGCGCGCTTCGCCGCCAGCGTCGCCTCGGCGGCCTGGAGGCGCACGCGATAGTCGCCGTCGTCGATCACCACGACGGGATCGCCGGCCTTCACCTGTTGCGTCTCGGCGACGGGAACGGCGGCGACATAGCCGGACACCTTCGGCGCCATCACCGCCATGTCGACGCCGACATAGGCGTCGTCGGTCGAGATCAGGAAGCGCCCGGTGGTCCACCATTCCCAGCCGTAATTCCCCGCTGCGGCGAGGAGCCCGGCGAGGATCAGGAGCGGGACGATCTTCCGGCGCTTCCTCTTCGGCGGCTGGGCGGGCCTCGCGGCTTCCGGGGCGCGTTTCGCGCGGGGCGGCGCCTCGAAGGAGGGCGCCGTCTCGAAGGGTTCGGAGCCGTCGGGCGCTTCGCCCTCTCGCAGATCTCTCGGCGGCATCTCTTGCTCCGCAGCGCGTTGACCGAACGGTTCGGTCAGGCGTTGACTTAGAGGCGAGGGCTCGCCAGATCAAGATGACCGGACCGTTCGGTCAGCGCATGGCTCCCATCTCCTGACGCGCGGCGTCGGCAGGCGGGGGCGGGCGGAAGCGGGTGGAGGAGCGCGGCATGGTCGAGGATCTGAAGATCGCCCCGCAGGACGGCGCCGAGACGCCGGAGCGTGGCGACGCGGCGTCGGCGAAACGCCGGCAGGTGCTCGCCGGGGCGCGGAAGGTCTTCCTCTCCCGCGGCTTCGCGGCCGCCAGCATGGGCGAAATCGCCAAGGCGGCCGGCGTCTCCAAGGGCACGCTCTATGTCTACTTCGATTCGAAGGACGCGCTGTTTCGCGCGCTGATCGAGGAGCAGCGGCGGAACACGGCGGAGCGCATCACCCGGCTCGACCCGGAGAACCACGACATCGAGGCGGTGCTGGCCGGCTTCGCCGAGCGGCTGATGACCGAGATGTCGGCGCCCGACCATGTCGGCCTCGTCCGCGCGGTGATCGGCGCGGCGGAGGATTTTCCCGATCTCGGCCGCGTCTTCTTCGAAAGCGGCCCGGGCTTCGGCGCGCGCCGGCTCGCCGCCTGGCTGCAGGCGCAGGAGGAGGCGGGCGCGCTCACCCTCGATGAGCCGGAAGCGGCCGCCTGGCGCTTTCTCGGCTCCTGCGCGCAGCCGACGCTGACTGCGACGCTGCTCGGCCAGCCGCGCCCCGCGCCGGAAGAGATCGCCCGCCGCGCGCGGAGCGTCGCGGCCGCCTTCTTCGCGGCGCATCGGCCGCGGTGACGGCCCTTCGGTGGCGGCCCGTCACCCCCCGGCGCGGAGCGCCGCGAGCAGCTTTCGCTGGAACCTCAGATAGCCGCGCTCGGTCTCCTTCAGATGCGGCCGGGCGAGCGCGTGGAGCGCCGGGAGCCGGTGGAACGGGACCGACGGGAAGGCGTGATGCTCCGCGTGGAACGGCATGTTCCAGGCGAAGAGGCGCACGAGCCCCGCGGTGAAGGTGGTGCGGGTGTTGGCGAACATGTCCGCCACCATCGGGCAGCGCCCGTGCTCGGCCATCAGGTAGAGCCGCAGGAACGGCTGGCCGCAGAGCGCCGGCAGCCACCAGCACCAGAAGAACCAGTGCGCCCCTGCGGCGAAGGCGGCGAGCGCGAGGGCATAGAGCGCCAGCATCGCCCGCGCCTCGCGCGCTGCGTGGAGCCGGGCTCGGGTGGGGACGAAGGCGTCCTCGCAGCGCCCGGCGGCGTTCTGAGCGAGGGTGCGGGCGTGGGACGCCCAGACCGGCAGGCCGCTTACCTTCCAGGCCCAGCCAGCGAGGCTCCGCGGCGGCGGCTCGGCGAGTTCCGGGTCCCGCGCGGTGTCTTGCGTGAAGCGGTGATGCGCCAGGTGGAACCAGCGGAACCATTCCGGCGGCAGGCCGATGGCGACCCCCGCGAGCCGCCCGGACCAGCGGTTCAGCAAAGGGGTGCGGAACGGCGTCTCGTGGACGGTTTCGTGCAGGAGGGTGAAGAGAAAGACGATCAGAACGCCCTGCGGAACGATCAGAAGCGGCCAGAGCGGCGCCGCCGCGCCGATCCAGAGCCCGAAACCGAGGATGAGGCCGAGATGGAGGGCGAGCCGCGCAAGGCCCGGCGCATCCGCCCGCGCCGTCAGCGCGGCGCGGGTTTCGGCCGGCAGGGCGGCGAGGAAGGCCCGGTCGTCGAGCGGCGTCTCCATGCCCGAGCCATGCGCGGCGCATGACTTACGGTCAACCGGCAAAGAAACGGTTGCGGCGCCGCCCGCCGGCGCATAGTTCGGAGCGTGAGGAAACGACGAGAGACCGGACCAATGAGGGCCATCCGCCTCGCGGCCGTCGCGGCGCTTTTCGCCGCTCCGGCGCTCGCTGACCGACCGCCGGAGCCGGAGGAGCGCGCTGCCATCGAGGCCCGCCTCGTCGACCTCGGCTATATCGACTGGGGCCTCATCGAGCTCGAGGAGCGCAAGGGCAAGGACCTCTACTGGGAGGTGGAGGACGCCCGAGACGCGGCCGGGGCGTTCTGGTACCTGCGGCTCACGGTCAAGGAACTGGGCCAGCTCCTCTCCGAGCGCCGCTAGGCCCGCGTCAGGTGCCGAGCATCCGCC
>CALFYQ010000323.1 GCA_937952085.1 uncultured Paracoccaceae bacterium
TTCGCCAGCGCCGGCGAGAGGAAGGCGAGATCGACGATCTGAAGGGCGCGGGACCAGGACAGTCCTTCCGCGGCGGCGATAGCTTCGATCGAGCCGCCCGCCTTGATCGCTTCGAGCCAGTCGAGGCCGCGGGCGAGATTGCGGAGGAACGCATCGTCCATCTCCGGCGGCGCGACGTCGCCGACCACCAGCCGCGCCTCCGCGCCGCGGCGGCGCATGGTCAGCGGCGCGGCGATGGCGAGCGCGGAGGTTTCGATGCGATCGATGGGCAGACCGACGCGCTCCGCAATCGATGCGGCTTGGAGCTCGACTTCCAATTGGTCCGGTGTGACACGGCCGGCGCTGACCATCCCGCCGAGAAGACTGGCGCCGCCATCAGCGATCAGGTCGCTGGCCAAGTGTCGCTGCGCCCGGCCGGCCTGTTCGATCTCGGCGACGCTCGGACGCTGGATGGCGTGGAGCGCGAAGTCAGGCGCGCTGATGCGGTTGGCGATGGCCTCGGCGACCGCTCGCTCAAGCGCCGGCGCCGGAATGCGCCAGCCCGAGCGATCCGGTTCACCCGTCCGTGCGATCAGCCGATTGGAGATATAGTAGCGATAGCGCCGCCCCTTCTTGTTGGCGTGGCTGGGCGTCAGGCGATCACCAGTCTCGTCGATGAACTTCCCAAGCAGCGGAGCCGCCTCTCGAAGCGGGCGTTCGCCCCTCGGTCTCGCCGCGCCATCGGCAAGCCGCGCCTGAACCTCGGACCAGACTGCTTCCTCGACGATCGCATCGTGCGCGCCCTCGTAGGTCTTCGCGCCATGGCGGATCCGGCCGATATAGACCGGGTTGGTGAGCAGGTAATGGATCTGCCCCCGGCTCATCGGAACGCCGCCGCGAGTAGATCCGTCTGCACCGATGGTCGCCTTGGTGCGGAAGCCGCGGCGCGCCGCCTCTGTCACCACCACCCGGAGGCTTCCGAGTTTGAGATAGAGCCGGAAGAGCGCTCGGACCGTCTCCGCCTCTTCCTCGTTGATGACCAGCGTCCGCTCCTTCGCCTCGTAGCCGAGCGGGACCACCCCGCCCATCCACATGCCCTTGCGCTTCGAGGCGGCGATCTTGTCGCGGATGCGCTCGGCCGCGACCTCCCGCTCGAACTGCGCGAAGGAGAGAAGCACGTTGAGCGTGAGCCGGCCCATGCTGGTCGCCGTGTTGAAGGACTGGGTCACCGAGACGAAGGAGGCCCCCACCTTGTCGAAGCGCTCGACCAGCTTGGCGAAGTCGGCGAGCGACCGGGTCAGCCGGTCCACCTTATAGACCACCACCCGCTCGATCCGCCCCGCCTCGATCTCCAGGAGAAGCCGCTGCAAGGCTGGCCGCTCCAGCGTGCCGCCGGATATGCCGCCATCGTCGTAGCGTTCCTTCGCCAGCACCCAGCCCTCGTGCTTCTGGCTGGCTACATAGGCGGCGCAGGCCTCGTACTGGGCGTCGAGGCTGTTGAAGGCCTGCTCCAGTCCCTCCTCGGACGACTTCCTCGTATAGATCGCGCAGCGAACCTTGCGGCGCTCGCTCATCGCCGCCCCGCAAGGCCGAAGAAGCGGGGGCCGGACCATTTGGCTCCGGTGATCGCCTTCGCGATCGCCGAGAGCGAGGTCCAGGTCTCGCCGCGCCAGCGCCAGCCGTCCTCAAGCGCCTCCACCTCGTGGATCACCCCATTCCACTCGCGGACGAGGCGGGTTCCGGGCCGCGCCGACGATGCGGCCGTGGCCTTGCCACCCGTCGCCGCCTTCAGCGCCCGCAGCACCTTCGGCGCGTGACCGCCGAACGCCTTCTTCTGGATCTCCCAGGCGAGGGCCTTCCGCATCAGCGCCGGCGGCACGTCCGACGCCGGCGGCGCGCTGAACGCCCTTGTCCAGCGCGCCGCCAGTTCCACCCGGGCGAGGCCGCCGAGCGCGGCGACCTCTCGGGCGACGTCCTCTTCGCGGCTCATTGCGCCGCGTCAGTCGGGCGCGCCGCGATCCGGTAGCGGCTCGCCCAGCCGCCCGCGGGCTTCTCCGCCTCGATCGTGAATTCGGCCTTGCGGAGCCCGGTGAGCGCCGCTCGCGTCGTGTGCGGCAGCCAGCCGAGCGTCTCGCTGATCGCGGCGACCTCCGCACCGCCCTTCCGGCTCAGGAGCTTGATCAGCTACTCGCGCTTGGTCTCGGCGCGAGCCGGCGTCTTCTTCGACCCCGGCGTCCGCGCGGCCTTCGGCTTGGCGGCTGCTCTGGTCTTCACGGCCGGCTTCCGCTTCGGCGCAGCGGCATCCGGCGGAATCGGCGTCTCGGTCTCGATCTGGGTGATCTCGGTCATGGTCCGTCTCCGGCTTCGGCGCGGACCGTTTCCGCGCCTCCTACCGGGGCGAGCCCGGACCGGCCGGGCGGCACGCTGCGGGGCCGTTCAACTCACCCGCGGCGCAGGTCGACCAATGCTTCCGGGACGGACGAAGTCCAGTCAATTGGGGGGCCTCGCAACCACGCAATCGGCGCTTCCTGGATGATGGCCGGGCGTCAAGTCGCGCGGAAAACGAGACGTCGGCGCGGCATGCGAGCGACGCGGCGCAGGAACCGAAGAGCGGTTTTTCGGAACGCGATCCGGCAGCGACCGCCGCCGCGAGACAGAGGCGCCGGTCGGGGACGCGATATCTATGCTGATTCAGCGGTCATTCGCAGCCGTGCGCAAACGCATGTGCGCTTTCTGCAGAACCGATCTAGCATCTGGCGTCATCCACGGCAGCCATTCGCAAGGCGCCAGCCGCTCCCCTGTCGCCCGTCGGCCAGCTGCCGGGCGCGCCCTTTTCCTGGAGGCGACGTTCGCCGATGAGAAGCCGTGCCGCACTTGTCCTAATCTTCGCCGCGCCGCTCTTTCCCGGCGCCGCCCTCGCCGACTTCCGCTTGCCGGAGTGCGGCGCGCTCGCCGAATGGGCCCGGGGCGTCGACTTCAAGACCCAGCGCAAGCTGAATCCCTACACGACCTACGCCTGGCTGGAGGATTTCCTCGGCGCGGAGATGGTCTCCCTCTACGGCAAGCCTGCCTCGGAATTCACGATCGCGGAGGCGGCGGAGGCGCGCGACGACGCCGAGGCCTGCGGCAAGACGCTGGACAAGGCGGACCGCAAGCTGCTCGGCGCCGTCGAGAAGCAATTCGCCAAGGTGGTGGGGCCCCTCGCGGCGAACCGCGACAAGGCGCTGGCCGATCTGGCTCCGGCGCTCGACGCCTTCGCGGCGACGCCGCCCGGCGGCGACAAGCTTCGCATGATCGCTGCGCTGAGGGCTTTCGCCGCCGGCGACGGGCGCGGCGTCTCCACGGCCGCATCGGGCATCTCGCGCGAGGGGGACAAGGTGCTGGACGGACTGCTGGCGCCGATGAGGCTGCTGCCGCTCGACCTCGCCACCGCGGCGGTCCTGCCCGCGGCGCTGGAGGCGGAGCCCGCCTCGCTCGACGCCGTGATGGAAGAGCTTCGCGCCGAGTACGCCGCGCTGGAGGCCAGCGAACGCACGTTGCAGCGCTGGGACGGCGCGGTCGAGAAGATCGAACGCCCGGTGGCCAGGCTGATGCCGCCCGAGGCGGCCCCGCGACTCGGCGAGTTGGCCGCCGCGCGCCGGGCCGAGATCGAGGATGAGCTTGCCGGCGCCCAGATTGCGCGGCTGGAGGCGATGGGCGCGGGCCCGGGAACGATCGCCGAGATCGAACGCGTCGCCGCCGGGAACCTGCTGCGTCAACTATCCCCCGACGCCGCAGAGCGCTTCCGGCAGAGCCTCGCCGCACGGCGCCAGGCGATCGCTCTGGCGCTGGTCGCCGAAGTCCCGAACGACCCCGCTTCTCTTGCGCGCCTGCGTGACCTTGAGCAGGCGCTGGCTCAGAGCGCGCTCGCCTCGGACGCCGACCGGGCCGGGATCGGCGAGGCGGTCGCCGCCCGCAGGGCCGAGGTCGCCGCCGAAGTCGCCAGGGAGCTTCTGGCCGCCGTTGCGGCGGTCAGGTTCGAGACCGAAGCGTTCGAAGAGCTGGACCGGCTGTCGGACCCGCGCCTGCTGAGCCACCTCGCGCCCGCCGACGCCGACGCGGTGCGCGCCGCCGCCGACGCCCGCCGCGCCGAAATCGGCGAGCGGATCTCCCGCCAGATTCGCGAAGACCTGGCCGGTCTGGCCGAGAACGAGCAAGCGCTGGCGGTGATCGACACCACCGTGCTGCCGGGCGCGACGGCCCTTCCGCCCTCGGCGCGCCCCTGGCGCGACGAGCTGCTCGCCGCCGCCGTCGCCCGCCGCAACGAGATCCTGGCGCAGATCACCTACGAGCAGCGCGGCGCGCTGGAGGGCCGGGTCTACGCGACCCGCGACCGCGCGCTCAAGGTCGAGTTCCGCGATGACGACGAAGCCTATGTCACCGAGCCTTCCGGCCAGACCGTGGTCGCCGCCTATGAGGAGGTCGGCGACGAGGAGGTGAAGCTGGCGCTTCCCCAGGCGACGCTGGTGCTCAAGCGCGAGGGACGCTGGCTGGTCGGCGGCCCCTTGCAGCTCCAGCGGACCGACGATGCAAAGTGAGGCCGGGCGCGGCGAGAAGGCGGACGGCGTGCATCTCGAGAGAGGGCGGGCTCGGCTGTCCAGCGTCTGCGCCGGCGCGGCGGGAGGTGAGCTCCCGCCGCCCCTGCGTGACGGTCCTCAGGCGCCGAGCGCGTGCGCAGAAGGACGCCTCAGCGGGGTTCCGGATAAAGCGTCACGATGGCGCTCGCATCGCGTTCCGCTCCGCCGCTGGCGTAGAGAAGGCGGAAGAGGGTCAGCGCCTGCGACGCCATGGGCATTGCGACGTGGTGATCGCGCGCATCCGCCTGCAGCATCTCCAGGTCCTTCAGGACCTGCCTGACATAGCCGCGCGGCGCGAAATCCTTCGCCACCATCCGCTCGAATGCGATCGGCAAGAGATTGGAGCCGGCATGACCCATCTTCAGGGCGTCCGGAATTCTTGCGGCGTCCACGCCATGCGCTTCCGCAAGACGCAGCGCCTCGGCCAGGACGCAATAATTCGTCAGGACGATCGTCTGGTTGACGAGTTTCGTGGCCTGGCCGGCCCCGACGCCGCCCATATGCGCGACGTTTCCGAGCAGGCCTAGCACAGGTGCGACCGCTTCGAGCGCGGCCTCCGAGCCGCCCGCCATGATGGAGAGCGCGCCGGTCCGCGCTGCGTCCGGGCCGCCGGAAACGGGCGCGTCGACGAACGCCATGCCGGTTCTCTCGCGCAGCGTCTCGGCGAGGCGGAGGGTCGCGGCGATCTCCGTGGTGGAGTGATCGACGAGCGTCTTGCCGTCGAGCCGCCCCGCTTCTGCGATGTCGGCCGCCACCGCCTCGACGGCCGCCGTATTCACCACGCAGACGAGAACGACATCGGCCGCCCGCGCGGCCTCGCCCGGGGACGCCGCCGGCGCGACGCCCCAGCGCGTTGCGGCTTCGACCTTCGCCGCGTCGACGTCATAGCCGATCACGTGGCGCCCGGTTTCGATCAGTCGGCGCGTGAAACCCTCGCCCATGAGACCGAGCCCGATGAAACCGACTGTCTTCGTCATGGCGCGTCGACTTTCCGCAAGGGCTGCATCGTGTCGGGGGCGATGGAGAGGCTCGCGGCGAGCCGCACCCACGACTTGTCGAGATGGCGCTGAAGCGCGAGCGCGGTCGGCGGACCGTCCCGCCGCTCCAGCGCCTCGATGATTTCCTGATGGTCGGCCACGGCCTCAGCCCAGTTTTCCGGCATATCGTTGCCGCGGAACCGAATGCGTTTCATGCGGGCGTGGAGGCGCAGATGCGCCGCCGAGAGGGTCGGATTCCGGGCGGCGCGGACGATCGCGAGATGGATGTCCTGGTTGAGCTGGAAATAGGGAAGCCGATCGGCGGCGCGATAGAGCTCCAGCATCCGCTCGTGCATCCGACGGATCTCGGCGATCTCCTGGTCGCTAGCCTCGGCGCAGGCGAGTTCGCCCGCCAGCGCCTCGAGGCGGGCGATCACGCGGAGCATGTCCCGCGCCTCGGCGGGCCCGAGCTTGCTCACCACGGCGCCGCGATTGGGCTGAAGTTCGATCAAGCCCTCGCCCGCCAGGACCTTGAACGCCTCCCGAAGCGGCGTGCGGGAGATGCCGAACCGCTCGCACAGCTCGCGCTCGACGATGCGGGCGCCCTCCTCGAGGTGGCCCTCGACGATCATGTCCCGCAAGCGCCCGGTCACCGTCTCGTGCAGCGAGCGCCAGCCGAGCGCTCCGGCGGCGTCGCCGGAATCGCGCGCGGGCCTGTTCGGCGGCGGCGTGTCGGTCGCTTCGGTTCCGCGCGTCATCGCGTCATCTGAGCAGCGACGGGAGCCAGAGCACAATACCCGGGAGCAACACGATCAGGACCAGCGTCGCCAGCAGCGCCGGATAGAAGGGTAGCATCGCGCGCAGGAGTTTCGTCATCGGCACGCCGGTCATGCTCGACAGCAGGAAGAGCGAGAGGCCGAAAGGCGGCGTGACCGTGCCGATCATCAGGTTGAAGACGACGATGATCCCGAGATGGATCGGATCGACGCCCGCCGCCAGCATCGGCGGCGCGATGATCGGCACCAGAAGCAGAGTCGCCGTCGTCGAGTCGATGAACATGCCGGCGATGAAGAAGATGACGTTCACGATCAGGAGCAAGAGAAGCGGGTTGTCGGCGATGCCCGAACTCCACGACGCGAACGCCTGGGGAATCTGCTCGACTGCGAGAATCCATCCGAACATCGCCGCCGCCGCCACGATGATGAGGATCGCCGCCGTGCCCCGCACGGTGTTGATCGCCGCCTCGCGGACGAACCGCCAGTTCATGTCGCGGTAGTAGAAGACGCCGACGGCGAGCACATAGATCACGCAGACCGCCGAAGCCTCGGTCGGCGTGAAGCTGCCCGACATCATTCCGCCGATCAGGAAGAGCGGCGCGAGCAGCGCGGGGAAGGCCGGCCAGAACGCGCCCCAGATTTCGCGCAGGGTCGGCCAGCGGGCCGCGCGCGGAAGGCCCCCGCGCATGGCGATGATCGCGGTCGCCAGCATCAGCATGGCGACGCAGAGGAGCGCCGGCACGATCCCGGCCACGAGAAGCTGAAGCGCGGAGATCGAGGTGACGGAAGCGTAGATGATCAGCGGGATCGAGGGCGGAAAGATCGGGCCGACGATCGCCGAGGCGCCCGTGACGGCGGCGGCGAGCGGGAGTTCGAATCCGCGGTCCTTCATCGCCTTGATCTCGATGCGCCCGAGCCCGCCGACATCGGCGAGCGCGGCCCCGGAGACGCCCGAGAAGATCAGGCTTGCGAAGATGTTCACCTGCGCAAGCCCGCCGTAGAGCCGCCCGACCATCACGTCGGCGAAGTGGAACAGTTTCTGCGTGATGCCGGCGGCGTTCATCAGATTGCCGACGAGGATGAAGACCGGCACCGCGACGAGGGGAAAGGAGTCGAGCGCGTAGAGCACACGCTGGCCGACGACGGCGAGCGGGATTCCCTGCCACCAGATATAGGCGACGGACGGGATCAGGATCGCGAAGGCGACCGGGAAGCCCAGCACGAACAGCGCGAAGAAGCTGAGAATGACCGCCAGTCCGAGATCCATGCCGCGCCGCTCCGTCGGGTCTTGCGTCGTTCAGTTGATCTGGCCGCCCCCGCCTTCCGGCGGCGAGGATCGGCGCAGCGAGAACCAGACACAGCCGATCGCGGCGACGCCGAACCCTGCAAGCATGGGCGCCGCGAAGAGCCAGAACGGGATGTCGAGGGTAGGGGTGCGTGTCCCGAAGTTTCGCAGGATCGAGAGCAGCCCGGACCAGGCGACCACCATCAGCACCAAGCCGCTGGCGAGAAGCGTCAGCCGTTCGAGAACGAGGCGCGCACGCTTGGGAAGCAACAGCGTGAACTCGGTGAGACGGATATGCTCGTTCTTCGAGATCAGCAGGGGAGCCCCGGTGAAGACGAGGATGATGAGCGCCCAGCGGGTCGCCTCTTCGAGCCCGATGATCGGCGCGGAGAAGGCGTCGCGCAGGAACACCTGCGTCGCCGGCAGCAGCACGAGACCGGCGAGCGAGAACAGCGCGACTGCGCCAAGAACACGCTCTACATGACGCCAGATCGCATCCATTGGGGCTCGCCATATGCAGCCGGGCGCGGGCGGAAGGCCCACGCCCGAAGCCTCGGTTACTGGATGGAGCTGAGCTGGTCGAGGTAGCCGGACCAGTTCGGATAGTCGGCGAGAATCTGCTTGCCCACGGACTCGCGGAAGGCGGCGATGTCGAGACCGCTGGACGCGTCGATGACGGTCACCCCGTTGTCGGTGAGGACCTTCAGCTCACCCGCTTCCGCGTCCTTCGCCCATTGCAGCGAACGCCGCCCAATCTCGTCGAACGCCTCGCTCATCAGCGCGCGGTCCGCTTCGGGGATGGCCTGCCAGGCGTCCTCGTTGATGAAGACCGCCAGCACCGATTCCATATGGCTGGTCATCATCACGTACTTGTTCGCCTCATACATCTTGCGCGCGATGATGTTGTTGAGCGGATTCTCCTGGCCGTCGACGAGGCCCGTCATGAGCGCCGGCATGATCTCGGAAATCTCCACCGGTGTCGGAATCGCGCCCATGCCCTTGATCATCGAGTTCCAGAGCGGAACCGGCACGGCGCGAAACTTCTTGCCTTCCATGTCCTTCGGCGAGCGGACCGGATAGCGCGCGGTGAGCTGCCGCGCCCCGCGGTAGAAGTTGCCGACGATGCGGACGCCGCCCTTCTCCACCAGTTTCTCGTTGATCTGGCGCATCACCGGCGAGGTCGCCTCGGAGGTCGCCTTCATCGCATGCTCCGGATCGCGATAGGCGAAGGGCGCGTTGAAGACGGCGACGTCCGGCTCGATCCGGTCCAGAGACGAGAAGTCGTGATGGCCCATCTGGATCGAGCCGATGCGAACGCCGTCGATCATCTCGCTGAGGTTTCCGAGCTGCGAGCCCGGGAACACCTGGATGACCACGCGGCCCTCGGTCTTCTCCTTCACGAGCTCGGCGAGTTCGGCGGCGTAGCGGGTCTGCGATTCACCCTCCGCGCCGACATGGGCGTAGCGGAGCACGGTCTCGGCCGACGCGAAGCCGGGCGCGGCGATCGCGACGGCCCCGGCGAGCATTGCGGCGATGCGAACGCGAGAATTCATCGATGGGTCCTCCCCAAGGGGTTCTGGTTCTTTCCGGAGGGCTCCGCCTCCTGAGCGGGAAGATTGCAAGGACGCATATTGAATGCAATATGCAATCTACCTCGGAAGACGGACAGGTTCGGAGCGAACGCCATGTCGGACAGCGATATCCCCCGTATTGGCCTGGCGATGGGCGATCCCGCGGGGATCAGCCCCGAGTTGCTGGCGAAGCTGCTCGCGCGCGAAGATCTCATGGCGGAGGCGGCGGTGACGGTGATCGGCGACCGGCGGGTCCTCGCCGCGGGCGCGGCCATCGCCGGCGCGGCCGCGAACATAGGGGACGGGGAAGCCGCGCCCGGCCGGCCGGCGCTGGTCGATCTCGGCCATCTCGACCCGGCGACCATCAGGATGGGCGAGGCGAGCGCGGAAGGCGGCGCCTTCGCCATGCGGAACTTCCGCGAAGCGCTCTTGATGGCGCGGGCCGGCCGCGTCGACGCGGTGATGTTCACGCCGTTCAACAAGCTCGCGCTGAAAAAGGCGGGCAATCCCTTCCCGGACGAGATCCGCTGGGCCGCCTCGGTGCTCGAATGGACCGGCCCCTGCAGCGAATACAACCGGCTGGACGACCTTTGGAACGCGCGCGTCACCTCACATGAGCCGCTCAAGGATGTGGCGGGGCTGCTCACCATCGAGCGGATCGCGGGCGCCATCGAGGCCGCCTTCGCGATGGTCTCGTCGGCCGGCCAACCGTCCCCGCGCGTCGCCGTGGCGGGGCTGAACCCGCATGCGGGCGAAGGCGGCCTCTTCGGGATGGAGGAGATCGACATCATCGCGCCCGCGGTCGAAGAGGCCCGGCGGCGCGGCTATCCCGCGGAGGGGCCGTTTCCGGCCGATACGATCTGGATCAAGGCGCGCCGGGGCGAATACGACGTGATCCTCAGCATGTATCACGATCAGGGGCAGATCGCGTTGAAGCTGATGGGCTTCGAACGCGGGGTCACGATCCTCGGCGGCTTCCCGATTCCGGTCGCCACGCCGGCGCACGGCACCGCCTATGACATTGTCGGCCGGGGAGTCGCCGACCCCTCGGCGACGATCAAGGCGTTCGAGACGCTGGTCTCGCTCGGCCGCGCGCGCCGCGCGAAGGCCGCCGCGTGACCGCAGCGCCCGGCGTCGTCTCCCGCGCGCCGGAGGCCGGGGACGGGCGCCTTCCGGTCATCGACGCCCACCAGCATTTCTGGGATCTGGAGCGGAATTATCACCCCTGGCTTTGCGACGCCGAACTGATCCCGTTCCGCTATGGCGACTATTCGGCGATCCGCCGCACCTATATGCCGTCGGACTATCGCGCCGACTCGGACGGATTTCGCGTCGTCGCGACCGTCCATGTCGAGGCGGAGTGGCCGCGGCCAGACCCCGTGGCGGAGACCCGATGGCTGGCGGAGGTCGCCGCGGCTCACGGCTTTCCCTCGGCGATCGTCGCGCACGCCGAACCGGACCGCGCGGATATCGAGGAGGTTCTGGCCGCGCATGCCGCCTGCCCCCTCGTGCGCGGGATACGGCACAAGCCCGCCGCGGCCTCGCGGCCGGATGACGCCCGCCGCGGCGGGCGCGGCTCGATGGACGACGAAACCTGGCGCCGCGGTTATGCGGCGCTCGAACGCTTCGGCTTCTCGTATGATTTGCAGACGCCGTGGTGGCATCTCGACGCTGCGGCGGACCTCGCCACGGATTTTCCGGGCGCCACCATCATCGTCAATCATACCGGCCTGCCGGCTGATCGCAGCGAGGAGGGATTGAAAGGGTGGCGGCGCGGCCTCGAACTGGTCGCCGCGAACGCGAATGTGGCGCTCAAGATTTCCGGCCTGGGCCGGCCCGGCCTTCCCTGGACGGTGGAGGCGAATGGCCCGGTCATCAGAGACGCGATCGCCATCTTCGGCGCGGACCGCTGCATGTTCGCGAGCAACTACCCCGTGGACAAGCTCGCCGGGCCGTTCTCGACCATTTTCGACGGCTTCCGCCAGGCGGTCGCCGACCTCGAGGACAGCGATCGCCGCCTGCTCTTCCATGACAACGCGGCCAGATACTACCGAGTCGGGCCGGGCGCCGCCGAACGCGCGCGTCCCTGATCCGCCGGCGTACGCGGCGCTTCTCCAGCGGCGCGGCTGAGCGATTTCTGCGGTCGCCGTCGTTCCCCGCGACGGCGGCGCTTCGACCTGTCGCCGGCTCGCAACGAGCGCGTCCGGCTGTTTCGCGAGCGGCCGGTTTCCCCGAGCGGCGGTGGGCCAGCCGACCTTTCTGGCGGCGCGCTCCGGAGGGCGCCCGCCAGACTGCCGCGCTACTTGCGCCGAAACAGCAGCGGACACGCGCCGATCCGGTCCGAAATCCCGCTCAGCATGGATCTCGCCTCGGCGCTCTCCGCAAGAAAGGCGTCGAGAAAGGCGCGGGTCACCGCGAAGACCGCGTCGCGCTGGGCGGCGACGGGGGACTGGTCCGGCCGGGCGACGCCGCCGAGGAAGTGGTCGGCGTCGGTCAGCAGGGCGAGATACTTGTCGGGCGGCGGCGCGAGTTCGTAAGGCTCGATCTTCCAGCGCCAGTCCTGCCCCTTGGCGCCGCCATCGCGGGTGCCGGTGACGTTCAGCATCGGCCCGCCGATCCCGTCCCATGACCCGTCGCGAAGGCCCTGCTGATCCCGGCCCTGGGCGCTGAGGAGGATCGCGGCGGCGAAGCGGTCGTCCCCGAAGCGGCGGGCGCCCTTGCCGGGCAGGTCGATCTCTGCGCCGGCCAGAAGCTGCGCAGTGTAGGCGCCGAAGGAATGGCCGGCGATGGCGCCCCGGAGCGGCGCCGGCGGCGCGCCGATGGTCGCCTCGAAGATGGCGTCGAGCGCGTCCATCACCCGCCCGACGATCCGAAGCCGTTCGAGCCAGTAGGAGGGCGTGTGCAGGATCTCGTGCATCCGCGCCCGGATACGGGGATCGGCGGTCCATTGGTCGAGTTCGGCTGCTGGGACCTGGCGGAGCGCGGGTTCGGCCGCGACGACGGCGCCGATCCAGTCCGGAAAGGTCGGGTGGATGACGAGATAGCCGTTCCGCGCCCAATGCTCCGAGAGCGCGGCGTAATCCCGCCCGCTCGCGCCGAGGCCGTGGCAGAAGACGACGAAGCCCTTCGGCGCGCCCGTCTCCGGCCAGCGGCAGACGAGCGGCGGAAGCCCGCCCTCGGCGGTTCCGGGCGGCGCCAGGTCGGCGCGCGAGAGCGCGCGGGCGGAACTCGGCGCGGAAGGGCAGGCGGCGGCGCTCATGACCCGGCGCACGCCCCGGTCGCCGCCGCCTGCGGCGCGCCATCGGCATAGAGGAAACAGGTCGCGATCCCGCCGCCGTCGACGGGATAGGCGCCCGGCGTTTCCACCTCGCATCGCGCCATCGCGAGCGGGCAGCGGTTCCGGTAGGGGCAGCCGATAT
>CALFYQ010000324.1 GCA_937952085.1 uncultured Paracoccaceae bacterium
GGCCTCGGCATAGGTGAGGCCGCGCTCGACCAGACCGTCGGTCACGAGGCGCTTCAGGTCCTCCGCCGCGCGCGGCTGCATCCGCGCCGGCAGATCCTCGGAGAAGAGTTCAAGGAGGAGGTCAGCCATCGTTCACCCGTTCGGCGCAGGGCAGCCATCGGGGACCGGCTCCCCCTCGAAAAAGGCGTGGCCGCAGCGGTTGATCTGCCGCCATTCATAGGCGCGGCCGTCCGGATAGGCGGCGACGACGCGGTCGAAGCCATAGGGCGCGTTGCTTTCGGCGAGGATCGCGCGGGCGCGCCCGGCGGCGAGGTCCTGGCTGATGCGCTCGGCGTCGAAGCAGGCGAACCAGCCGGGGGCGACGAGGGGCTCGGCGGCCTCCGCCTCCGGCCCGTCGAGCCCGTCGGCGCGGAAGCAGGCGCGGAGCTTCAGCGGCGACGAGCCGCCGTCGATCCCCTCGTAATGCGCGACGGGCACATGCTCGCCCGCGACGACGACTTCCTCGACGCCCTCGACCGAAACGTAATGGCCGCGCGTCTGGAACCACCAGAGCGCGGCGCCGAAGACGAGGGCGAAGCCGACCAGCCCGCCGGCGATGAGGCGGCCGTTCATCTCAGCCCCGCCCGGCTTCCGTCTCGAGGAAGGCGTCGGCGCAGAGCTTCGCGAGGGTGCGGACGCGCGCGATATAGGCCTGCCGCTCGGTCGGCGAGATGACGCCGCGCGCGTCGAGCAGGTTGAAGAGGTGGGAGGCCTTCACGCACTGGTCATAGGCCGGGTGGGCCATGACGATCTCCCGCCCGGTCTTCGGGTCGGTCGCCGGCGCCTCGATGATGCGGCGGCATTCCTTCTCGGCGTCCTCGAAATGGGTCAGGAGCGTGGCCGTGTCGGCGATGTCGAAGTTCCAGCGGCTGTATTCCCGTTCGGTCTGGCGGAAGACGTCGCCATAGGAGAGCGCGATGGGCGCCGAAGGGTCGTTGAACGGCATCTCCATGACGTGCTCGACGCCGAGGACATACATGGCCAGCCGTTCGAGCCCGTAGGTCAGCTCCCCGGTGACGGGGCGGCATTCGTGCCCCGCGACCTGCTGGAAATAGGTGAACTGGGAGACTTCCATCCCGTCGCACCAGACCTCCCAGCCGAGGCCGGCGGCGCCGAGGGTCGGGCTCTCCCAGTCGTCCTCGACGAAGCGGACGTCGTGCAGCGAAAGGTCGATGCCGATGGCGGCGAGGGAGCCGAGATAGAGCTCCTGCAGGTCCGGCGGGCTCGGCTTGATGACGACCTGGTACTGGTAATAGTGCTGGAGCCGGTTGGGGTTGTCGCCATAGCGGCCGTCGGTCGGCCGGCGCGAGGGCTGCACATAGGCGGCCGCCCAGGCCCGCGGGCCGAGCGAGCGGAGCGTCGTCGCCGGGTGGAAGGTTCCGGCGCCCACCTCCATGTCGTAGGGCTGCAGAATCGCGCAGCCCTTCCCCGCCCAGTAGGTCTGGAGGCGGAGGATGATCTCCTGAAAGCTCTTCGGCGCGGCCGTCATGGGCGGCTCCTCCTTCCGGCGCGCTCCGTCTAGCGGCGCCGGGGCGGCTGGACAAGGCCGGGGGGCTCGGCTACCCGAAACCCGACCGAAACGCTCAAGGACACGCGCCCTGCCCCGCCGCCTGCCCGACGCCTGGACGCTCTCGGCGCTCCTCATCGCGGCGATCCTGCTCGCGCCGATCGCGGCGGTCGGCTGGATGGCGTTCTTCCCGCGGGAGAATGTCTGGCCGCATCTCCTCGCCACGGCGCTGCCCGGCTATGTCTGGAACTCGATCCTCCTGATGGCGATGACCGGGCTCGGCTCGGCCGCGATCGGCGCCGGCGCCGCCTGGCTCACCACGATGACGGAGTTTCCCGGCCGCCGCGTCTTCGACTGGGCGATGCTCGCGCCGCTCGCCGCGCCCGGCTATGTCGCCGCCTATGCGCTGACCGACTTCCTCGAATATTCCGGGCCGGTGCAGGTGCTCCTCCGCGGGCTCTTCGGGTGGACCAGCGCGCGGGATTACTGGTTCCCCGAGATCCGCACCATCTGGTCGGCCGGCTTCGTGCTGACGCTTTCGCTCTATCCTTACGTCTATCTCCTCGCGCGCTCGGCGTTCCGGGAGCAGTCGGTCTGCGCGCTCGAGGCGGCGCGCTCGCTCGGCTGCGGGCCGTGGCGGACCTTTTTCCGCGTCGCCCTGCCGCTGGCGCGGCCGGCGGTCGCCGCCGGCGTCGCCGTGGTGATGATGGAGACGCTGAACGATTTCGGCGCGGTCAGCTATTTCGCGGTGCGGACGCTGACCGCCGGCATCTTCTCGGTCTGGCTCGAAGGCTCGAACGCCGGGGCGGCCGCGCAGCTTTCCTGCGTGCTCCTCGTCTTCGTCCTCCTCCTCATCGGGCTCGAGGCGGCGGGGCGGCGCGGGCGCCGGCATCATGCGGCCTCGCGCCGCTATCGGCCCATCGTCCGCGCGCGGCTCGAAGGCTGGAAGGGCTGGCTGGCGGCGGCGGCCTGCGCGGCGCCCCTCCTTCTCGGCTTCGTCCTTCCGGTGGCGGTGATCGCGAGCCTTGCGATGCATCGGCCCGAAGGCTTCCTCGACGCCGATTTCCTCTCGGCCACGGCGCGGACGCTCTGGCTCGGCGCGGCGGCGGCGGCGCTCGCGGCGGCGACTGGGCTCCTTCTCGCCTTCGGCGCGCGGCGGGCGGAGAGCGCGACGGCGCGCAACATCGCGCGGGCGACGATGATCGGCTATGCGGCGCCCGGCGCTGTGCTGGCGGTGGGCGTCCTCATCCCGCTCTCGGCGCTCGACCGGGCGATCCATTACGCCTCGCTCGATCTCTTCGGCGTCGGAACCGGGCTTCTCCTCACCGGCTCGGCGGCGGCGGTGCTCTTGGCCTATGTCGTCCGCTTCAACGCCATCGCCTTCGGCGCGGCGGCCGCGGCGCTCGGGCGGGTGACGCCGGCGATGGACATGGCCGCGCGCACGCTCGGCTCCGGCCCCGGCGCGGCGCTCCGTCGGGTGCATCTGCCCATCGTCTCGGGCTCTCTCGTCACCGCGGCGATGCTGGTTTTCGTCGACGCCGCCAAGGAGTTGCCGGCGACGCTGATCCTGAGGCCCTTCAATTTCTCGACCCTCGCCACACATGTCTATGACAGCGCGAGCCGGGAGCAGCTTTCCGAGGCGGCGCCGGCCGCGCTCACCATCGTCGCGGTCGGGCTCCTGCCCGTCGCGGTGCTGATCCGCGGCCTCGGCGCGCGGCGGCCGGGCGAGGCCGCGGAGGCCGCAATCGGCGGGGCGGCGCGGCAGGGCGCCTGAATCTCGCCGCCATCTGGGCGGAAGCTGCGCCCGAGGAGGAGACGACCCGATGCGACGCGCCCTGAAGATACTCGCCGCCCTCGTGCTGCTGATCGGAACCGCGGCGGTCGCCGTCGTGGCGCTCCTGCCCTCCGAGAAGATCGCGGCGCTGGTCGGCGACCAGGTGCGCGCGGCGACGGGGCGGGAGTTGACCCTTTCCGGCGGGCTCCGGCCCAGCATCTGGCCCGTCCTCGGCGTCGAGACCGGGGCCTTCGCGCTCGGCAATGCGACATGGGGCGAGGCGCCGGCGCTTCTCTCCGCCGAGGGCGCGCGGATCGGCGTCGAACTCATGCCGCTCCTCTCCGGCGAGATTCGTGTGAAGGAGATCCGCCTCGTGAAGCCGGTCGTCGCGCTCGAGGTGAGCGAGACGGGCGCGCAGAACTGGGCCTTCGGCTCCGGCGGCGGCGAGGGCCAGGGGGATGGCGGCGCCCTGCCCCGCGCCTTCAGCCTCGCCGAGGCGGCGCTCGAAGACGGAACCGTCAGCTATTCGGACCGGCGCTCCGGCCTCAGGGAGCGGCTGGAGAATGTCGACCTTCGCGCCGCGCTGCCGGCGCTCGACGGCGAATTGACCGCGACGCTCGCGGCGGTGCGGAACGGCGCGCCGCTTTCGCTCGACCTCGCGCTGAGAAGCCCCGCCGCGCTTCTCGCCGGCGAGACGGTGACGGTCGATCTCGACCTTGCGACCGACGAGGCGAAGCTCGCCTATGAGGGGACGGTCACGCCGCCGGGCGCCGGCGGGTTGCCGCGGCTCGAAGGCGCCTTCTCTGCCGAGGCGGCGGACCCGGCCGCGCTCGCCGCCCTCGCCGGGGCGGACCCGGCGCCGCTGGCCGGGATCGCCGATCTCGTCGCCAGGGGCCGCGTCTCGCTCGGCGAGGTTCTGGCGCTCGACGCCACGCTCGGCCTCGCCCGCGACGGCGAGCGGCTGGAGGCGACCGCGAAGGCCGACGCCGCCGCCGGCTGGCTCGAAAGCCGCGCCTTCGACCTCGATCTGAGCGGCCGCACCGGCTCGGGCGCCGCCTTCGGCTGGAAGGGCCGCGTCGCGCCCGGCGCCGGCGCCGCGCCGGTGACGGCGAAGGGAAACTGGAGCCTTTCCGCCGCGGACCCGTCGAAGCTCGCCGCGCTCGCCGGGGCCGACCCGGCGCCGCTCAAGGGCCTCTCCGGCCTCGACCTTTCGGGCGCGCTCGACCTGTCGGCGAAGGGCCTCGCGGCCAGCGCCAAGGGCGGCCTCGCGCGGGACGGCCAGCGCGCCAGCATCGATCTCTCCGCGCGGGGCGGCGCGGACTGGGCGAAGGCCCGCGCCTTCAGGCTCGACCTCAAGGCCGCGCTCGAAGGGCTCGCCACGCTCTCCTTCGCCGGCGACGCCGCGGCCCCCGAGGGCGGCGCGCCCACCGTCTCCGGCGCGCTCGACCTCGACGCGCCGGACCTTCGCGCCCTCGCAGCCTTCGCCGGCGTCGCGCTGCCCGAGGCGAAGCCGAACGCCTTCCGCCGGCTCCGCGTCACCGGCGACGTGACGACGCCGGCCGCGAACCAGATCCGGCTCGCCGCCTCCCGCATCGCGCTCGACGAGATCGAGATGAGCGGGCCGGTGCGCGTCGCCTATGGCGGCAAGCCGAGCGTCTCCGCCGTGCTGGAGGCGGGCGATCTCAACCTCCGGCGCTATCTCGGCTCCGGCGACGAGGCGCCCCCCGCCGCCGAAGGCTGGAGCCGGGAGAAGATCGACCTCTCCGGCCTCGACGCGTTTGACCTCGACGCCACGCTCCGGGCGAAGTCGGTCGCGCTGCCGAACGGCATCGCCCTCGGCCGGAGCGACGTGACCGCCAAGGTGGCGGGCGGCAGGCTCGACCTGACGGTGAAGGAGCTCGGCTTCTATGGCGGCGGCGTCGAGGGCGCGGTGACGCTCGGCGGCGACAAGGCGGCGGCGCTTTCGGCCAAGGTTACGGCCTCGGCGGTGCGGCTCCTGCCGATGCTGCGGGCGCTCGCCGGCTACCAGAGCCTCGAAGGGCTCGGCGCCGTCAGCTTCGACGTGCGGGGAAGCGGCGAGAGCCTCGACGCCATCATGCGGAGCCTCGACGGCTCCGGCGACCTTCGCCTCTCCGACGGGGCGATCGTCGGCTGGAACCTCGCCGCGCTGGCGCGGAACCTCACCGGCGGCGACGGCGGCGAGAAGAAGACCGACTTCTCCGAAGTGGCGGCGACCTTCGCGATCCGGAACGGCGCGATGTCCACCTCCGACTTCCGCCTCCTCGGCCCGCTGATCCGGGTCACCGGCGAGGGGGTGATGGACCTCGGCGCGCAGACGATGAACTTCCGCCTCTCGCCGAAGGCGGTGGCGACGCTGAAGGGCCAGGGCGGCAAGGCGGACAAGGCCGGCCTCGCCTTCCCGCTCATCATCTCGGGGCCATGGAGCGATCTCTCGATCCGGCCGGATCTGACCGCCGCGCTGACCGACATCCTCTCCGACCCGGGCGCGGCGCTCGACGCGGCGAAGGGCGTGATCGGCGGCGGCGCGGGCGCGGTGCTCGAAGGCGCGACCGGGGCCGGCGGCGCGCTCGGCGCGGCGGCGGGGGCGGCGAAGGCGCTCGGCAAGGGCGACGCCGCCGGCGCGGCGACCGAGGCGCTCCGCGGCGCCCTCGGCCAGCCGGAGGCGGAGACCGGGCCGACCCCGGAGGAGTTGCGGAAGATGACGCCGGAAGAGCGCCGCGCCGCCCGCAAGGCCGAACGCCAGCGGAAGCGCCAGGAGGAGCAGCAACGGCGGAACGACCCGGCCGGCGCGCTGATCGAGGGCGTCATCGGCGGCGTGCTGAAGAAGAACTGAGGCCGCCGCCGCGATTGCGCGGGGCGCCGTCGGCTTGTATTCCGGTCCCGCTCCGGCGCGGAGGCCGCGTTAGCTCAGCTGGTAGAGCAGCGCCCTTGTAAAGCGAAGGTCGTCCGTTCGAGTCGGACACGCGGCGCCGCCGGGGCCGGCTTCCCCGCCCCGCCCGCCTCCCCTATCGTTCGCGCCAGCGGAGGGAGGCGTCATGGAAGACCGGCCCGTCTATCACGAGAAGATGCGGGCGCTTCAGGCCCGGTTCGGCAGCGAGGCGCTCGCCGACAGCCTCGCCGCGCTCCGCCGCCGCCGCGCCTTCACCGAGGACGACCGCGCCTTCATCGAAAGCCGCAGCTTTTTCCACCTCGCCACCGCCGACGCGGAGGGCTTCCCGGATTGCTCCTACAAGGGCGGCGCGCCCCGCTATGTCCGCATCACCGGCCCTTCCTCGCTCGCCTTCCCCTCGCTCGACGGGAACGGGATGTACCGGAGCCTCGGCAACATTCTCGCCAATCCGAAGGTCGGCCTCCTCTTCATGGATTTCGACCGGCCGCGCCGGCTCCGGGTCAACGGTCGGGCGCGCATCGCCTTCGAGGATCCGCTGATGGCGGAGATCCCCGGCGCCGAGATGATCGTCCATGTCGAGGACGTGGCGATCTTCACCAACTGCCCGCGCTACATCCACCGCGGGCCGGAGCTCTCGCCCTATCTCGATCGCGGCGACGCGCCGCCGCCCGAGCCCGAATGGAAGACGTGGCCCGAGCTCGCGCCGCATGTCCCGCCGCGAAAGGGGCGGCCCGGGTGAGCGGCGGGGGCGGAAGAAGGGCGCGGCGGACGCCTTCACGCAACTGGCGCCGCGCCGTGCGAAAGACCGCTATACCGAGCCGAGAGGCCCGCTCGAACGCCTCGCCCGAGGGACGAAAATGATCGCCGCCTACGCTCTCTGCCCGAACGGGCTCGAACGCACGGAAGACCTGTCCCGCGCCGTCTGGCTCGACCTTCTCGACCCGACGGCGGAAGAGCGCGCCCGCCTCGCCGCGCTGATCGGCTTCGAGCCGCCGACCGAGGCGGAACAGGCGGAGATCGAGATGTCGGCCCGGCTCTATGTCGAGGAGGGCGCGGCGGTGATGACGGCGCTCATCCCCGCCCACACCAAGACCGACCAGGCGGAGATCGCCCCCGTCACCTTCATCCTTTGCGCCGACCGGCTCGCGACGATCCGCCGGCATCAGCCGCGGCCCTTCGAGACCTGGCCGCCGCGGGCCGGGCGCGGCGCGCTCCCCTGCGACGGGCCGGCGCCAGTGCTGCTCGGCCTCCTCGAGGAGACCATCGCCCGGCTCGCCGACCTCATCGAATATGTCGGCCGCAAGATCGA
>CALFYQ010000325.1 GCA_937952085.1 uncultured Paracoccaceae bacterium
ATGAAGGCGGCCTGAGCGTGGCGGCGCTCGACGCGGCGGAGCGGCCGGATGGCGCGCCGGCCGCCGCGGCGGCGCGCGCGGCGCGCACGCGGCGGCTCCTCGAAGGGCCGATCGGCCCGACCCTCCTCGCCCTCGCCGCCCCCAATGTGGTGGCGATGCTGGCGCAGGCGGCGAGCTCCATCGCCGAGGGCGCCTATGCCGGGCGGCTCGGCACCGTTTCGCTCGCCGGGCTCGCCCTCGTCTTCCCGCTCTTCATGCTGACGCAGATGCTCTCCGCCGGCTCGATGGGCGGGGCGATCTCCGCCGCCGTGGCCCGGGCGCTCGGCGCGGGACAGCCGGAGCGGGCCGGGCGCATCGCCCTCGCCGCCTGGCTCGTGGCGCTCGGCTTCGCCGGGCTCTCGGCGCTGCTCGGCGTGTTCTTCGGCCGGTCGCTCTTCGAACTGATCGGCGGCGGGCCGGGCGCGCCGGTGGAGGCCGCGCTCGACTATGCGGCGGTGTTCTTCCCCGGCTGCTTCGCGGTCTGGCTCTGCCATGGCACGCTCTCCATCGTCCGCGGCACCGGCGACATGCGCACGCCCTCGACCGTTCTCCTCCTCGTCTCGCTCACCTCGGTCCCGCTCGCCGGCGCGCTCTCGCTCGGGTTCGGGCCGCTTCCGGCGCTCGGCATGGCGGGGCTGGCGCTCGGCGCGGTCGTCGCCCATGCGGGCGGCGCGGCGGTGGCGCTCTGGCTGCTCGTCTCGGGCCGGGTCGGGCTCTCCCTCGGCGGCGCGCTCGGGCGGCTGCGGCGCGCCGACTTCGGCGATATCCTGAAAGTCGGCCTTATCTCCTCGCTGAACGCGGTGCAGACCATCGTCACCATCACGCTGATGGTCGCGCTCGTCTCCCGCTTCGGCGAGGCGGCGCTGGCCGGATATGGCCTCGGCGCGCGCCTTGAGTTCCTGCTGATCCCCATCGTCTTCGGCGTCGGCGCGGCGCTCGTCGCCATGGTGGGCGCCAATATCGGGGCCGGGGCGCGGGCCCGCGCCCTCCGCATCGCCTGGACCGGCGCTTTCGCGGCGGCGGCCATCGTCGGCGCCATCGGCCTCGTCGCGGCGCTGGCGCCCGGCCTCTGGCTCGGCATCTTCCTCGGGCCCGAGCAATCCGCCGCCTGGGCGGCGGGGGCGGCCTATTTTCGCATTGTCGCGCCCTTCTACGCCTGCTTCGGAATCGGCCTCGCGCTCTATTTCGCGAGCCAGGGGGCCGGGCGGATGGTCTGGCCGATCATCGGCTCCTGCGTCCGCATGGGCCTCGCCTTCGGCATCGGCCTCGCGCTCGTTTCGGGCGGCGGCTGGGGCGTCGAGGGGGTGTTCGCCGGCGTCGCCTGCGGCATGATCGGATATGGTCTCGTAACCGCGCTCGCCGTCCGGCTCACCGGCTGGCGATGAGCGCGCCTCAGAAAGCGATTGAGATGAACGAAGCCGCCGCGCCTTCCCCCGCCGCGATCCGCGCCGCCGTCGCGGCCGGGTGCCTCGTGGCCTTCATCGGCTTCGGCCTTTCGGTCTCGATCGGCGTTTTCCTGCGCCCGATCGCGCTCGACACCGGCTGGAGCCGGGAGACGATCTCGCTTTCGGTGGCGGTGCAGCTTCTCGCCTGGGGCCTCGCGCAGCCGCTCGCGGGCATGGCGGCGGACCGGTTCGGCGCCGCGCTGGTGATCGCGCTCGGCGCTGTCGTCGCCGCCGCGGGCTTCGCGCTCCGCGCCGTGGCGGCCGGCCCCGAGATCTTCATCCTCGCGGGACTTCTCGGCGGGGCGGGGACGGGCGCCTGCTCCTTCCCGCTCGTCATCGTCGCGCTCGGCAAGGTGGTGACGCCGGAGCGGCGGAGCGGGATCATGGGCCTCGGCACCGCGGCGGCCTCGCTCGGCATGTTCGTGGCGGCGCCGGGGGCGATCGCGCTCGAGGCGGCGCTCGGCTGGCGCAACGCGCTGATGCTGCTCGGGGCCCTGTTCCTCCTCATCCCCTTCGCGGTGATCTTCATCGCCCGCGTCTCGCGGCCGACCGCGACCGGCCTCGGCCTCGCCGCCTATGGCCGGGCGCTCTCGGCGGCGCTTTCGGAGCGGAGCTTTCCGCTTCTCTTCCTCGGGTTCTTCGTCTGCGGCTTCCACGTCGCCTTCATCCAGACCCATCTCGCCGCCTTCTGCACAGATGCCGGGCTCGCGGCCTATGTCGGCGGCTGGGCGCTGGCGCTGATCGGGCTCTTCAACATCGGCGGCTCGTTCTTCTCGGGCTGGTCGGGGCAGATCTGGTCGAAGAAGCGGCTCCTCGCGGGCATCTACCTCGCGCGCGCCGCGGTGATCGCGCTCTTCCTTCTCGCGCCGCTCAGCCCGGCCAGCGTCTTCGTCTTCTCCGCCGCGATGGGCGTTCTCTGGCTCTCGACCGTGCCGCTGACGACAGGGCTGGTGGCGGAGACGCAGGGGCTCGCCTTCCTCTCCACCCTCGTCGGGGTGGTGTTCCTCGGCCATCAGGCGGGCAGTTTCGCCGGCGCCTGGCTCGGCGGGCGGCTCTTCGATCTCACCGGCGGATACGGGCCGATGTGGTGGGCGGCGGTGGCGCTCGGCGTCTTCGCGGCGCTCATTCATCTGCCGATCCGGGAGAAGCCGCGCGCCGCCCTGGCCTGAAGCCAGGTCAAGCGGATGGTGGATTTTGGCGCCGCGGCGGTGTAAGCGCCGCGGCGAACGCATCGCAGGCACGCAGTCATGACCCAGACCTTCAACGCCGCCATCCTCGGAGCCTCCGGCTACACGGGCGCGGAACTGGTGCGCCTGCTTCACACCCATCCGCGGATCGAGATCGTCGCGATGACGGCCGACCGGAAGGCGGGCATGACGATGGGGGAGGTTTTCCCCCACCTTTCCCACCTGCCGCTGCCGAAGCTCACCGCGCTCGACGAGGTGAACTGGGAAGGGGTGGATCTCGCCTTCTGCGCGATGCCGCACGCCGCGGCGCAGGAGGTGATCCTGAAGGTGCCTGAGCGGATCAAGGTGGTGGACCTCTCCGCCGACTTCCGGCTCCGCGACCCGGCCATGTTCGAGAAGTGGTACGGCACCAGGCACCTCTCGCCCGAGATGCAGAAGGAGGCGGTCTACGGCCTCCCCGAATTCTACCGGGAAGAGATGAAGACGGCCCGGCTGATCGCCGGCACGGGCTGCTTCGTGGTGACCGGCCTCCTGCCGTTGGTGCCGCTGCTCGAGGCCGGGGTGATCGACCCCGAGCACATCGTGATCGACGCGAAGACGGGCATCACCGGCGCTGGCCGCTCGCCTTCGGAACGGAAGCTCTTCTCGGAAGTTACCGAAGGCGTGGACGCCTATAACATCGCCCGGCACCGGCATACCTCGGAGTTCGATCAGGAACTCTCGAAGGCGGCCGGCCGGCCGGTCGTGGCGAGCTTCACGCCGCATCTCCTGCCGATGAACCGGGGCATCCTCGCGACGATCTACGTCCACGGCGAGGCGTCGCGGGTGCAGGCGGCGCTGGAGGCGCGCTACGCCGAGGAGCCGTTCGTGCAGGTGCTGCCGCTCGGCTCCGCGCCGGAGACGCGGCACGTGCGCGGCTCCAACCTCTGCCGGATCGGCGTGACGGCGGACCGGCAACCGGGCCGCACGATCATCGTCTCCGTCCTCGACAACCTCGTGAAGGGCGCTTCGGGCCAGGCGATCCAGTGCGCCAACATCGCCCTCGGCCTCCCCGAGACGATGGGGCTGGAGGCCGCGCCGCTCTTCCCGTGAGCGTGTGGCGCGCCCTCTACCGCGCCTACCTGCGGTTCGACGCGCATGACGGCTTCGCGATGGCGGGTTACGTCGCCTATTCGACGTTCTTGTCGCTCTTTCCGTTCGCGATCTTCTTCTCGGCGCTCGCCTCCGTCCTGATCGGGCCGGAGGACAGCCGGGCCGCCTTCGACGCGCTCTTCGACCTTGCGCCGGAACATGTGGCGAAGACGCTGCTGCCGGCGCTCGACGAGGTGCTGGGGCGGCCGCGCGGCGGCCTTCTGACCATCGCCGGCCTCGGCGGCGTCTGGGTCGCCTCGAATGCGGCGGAATCGGTCCGCGTCGCGCTCGACCGCGCCTATGGCGCCCGGAAGCCGCGCCATTTCGTGGTTCGCAGGGCGGTGGCGATCGGTTTCGTGCTCCTCTCCGCGGTCGCCTTCGCGCTGGTCGGCTTCGTCATCATCCTCGCGCCGCTGGCGATCCGGCTGGCGGAGAGCTGGTTCGGCTTCACGCCGCCGGGCGGGATCGGGCCGCTCCGCTACGCGATCGGCGTGGCGAGCTTCGCGATCTTCATCCTGATCGTGAACCGGCTGCTGCCCTCGGGCGCGCCGGGCCTGGCGCGGCTCCTGCCGGGCGTCGCGCTCTCGACCGTGCTCTGGATCACCGCCGCTGGCGGATTTTCCATCTATCTCTCCTATGCGCCCGACTATGCGCTGACCTACGGCGCCTTTGCTGGCGTCATCGTGACGCTCCTGTTCTTCTATCTCAC
>CALFYQ010000326.1 GCA_937952085.1 uncultured Paracoccaceae bacterium
CAGGGTGGCCGCACAGCAAGTTCTCCGCGGGTGTGCGTCAAACCCACTGGCGCTGACGGAGACGGGCCGGGACCGTGGGGGCGGGACCGGCGGGGTTGGGCGGCGGCGTCGTACTCCCGGTAAACCGGCGACGCCGCCCGACCTTTTTCAGAGGAACAGCACGGGCGCGCGGAAGCCGGGCGCAGAAATACGAACCTCCCGGAACCAGGTTCCGGGAGGCCGGTTCGACACGTCGGTCGGTGGGCTCAGAGAGCGCCTTCGCGCTGCGCCTTCTTGCGCGCCAGCTTGCGCGCGCGGCGGATCGCCTCCGCCCGCTCACGCGCCTTCTTCACGGAGGGCTTCTCATAATGCTGCCGAAGCTTCATCTCACGGAAGATTCCCTCGCGCTGCATCTTCTTCTTCAGCGCGCGGAGCGCCTGATCGACGTTGTTGTCGCGAACCAGAACCTGCACTTACGTCACCACCTTTCCAGTGTTCGAGTTTCGATTTTTCGCAGGCGGGCGCTATATAACGAGCGAGGACGGCGCTGTCCACCTCGCCCTTTGACGGAGTGTTCCGATGTCCGACGCCGAAGCGCGCCCCGATTCGACCCTTGAGCGGCTGGTCGAGGCCGCCCTGCCGCATGTCGCCTTCGACGGCTGGACGGACGCGACCTGGAAGGCCGCGGTGGCCGAGAGCGGAATCGACGAGGCGGCGGCGCGGGCCGCGGCGCCGCGCCGGGGGCTCGACCTCGCCATCGCCTTCCACAAGGCGGGGGACCGGGAGATGGCCCGGCTGGCGGCGGCGGAGGACCTGACGGCGCTGCGCTATTCGGAACGGGTGGCGCGGCTCGTGCGGCTCCGCATCGAGGTCGCGGCGCGGGAGCGGGAGGCGGTGCGCCGCGGCGCGACGCTTTTCTCGCTGCCGCTCCACGCGGCGGAAGGCGCGAAGCTGATCTGGGGCACGGCGGATGCGATCTGGACCGTGCTCGGCGACGTCTCCGAGGATTACAACTGGTACACCAAGCGGGCGATCCTCTCCGGCGTCTATTCCTCGACCGTGCTCTTCTGGCTCGGCGACCAGTCGGAAGGCTGGGAGCGGACCTGGGCCTTCCTCGACCGGCGGATCGAGGGGGTGATGCGCTTCGAGAAGGCGAAGGCGGGCCTCAGGAAGAACCCGCTGGCGCAACTCGTCTTCGCGCTGCCGAAGGCCGCGCTTTCGCGGATCAAGGCGCCGGGGGCGCGGGGGCCGGCGGAGACCGGCCTGCCGGTCGGCCTGCCGGGCTTTCCGCGGCGATAGGATCAGGCCCGGTTCAGACGGGGATGTGCGCCGTCGCCTCGATCTCGATCAGGGCGGCGTCCTCCATCAGGTCGGCGACGGCGACGACGCTCATGGCCGGGAAGTGCCGGCCCATGACGCGACGATAGGCTTCGCCGACTTCGCGCTGTTTCGCGAGATATTCAGCCTTGTCCTTCACGAACCAGGTGAGGCGGCCGATATGCTCGGCCTTGCCGCCCGCCGCCTCGACCACGGCGAGGACGTTGCCGAGCGCGGTCTCGAACTGGCCGAGGAAATCCTGCGCGCGGAAGACGCAATCGGCGTCCCAGCCGATCTGCCCGGCGATGTGGAGCGTGCCGTCGGGGGCCAGCATGCCGTTGGCGTAGCCCTTCGGCTTCGCCCATCCTTCGGGCTGGATCGTCTTCATCTTGTTTCCTCCTTGGCGAGCGCGGCCTCGGCTTCGAGCCGGGCGCGCAGATCGTCGGGAAAGGGCAGGGGCCGGCCCGCAGCGCGGTCGGTCAGCACGAGGGTCGAACGCATCGCCATGCGGGTGACGCCCTCTGCGCGGGCGGCGGTGGCGAGGCTGAGGCTGGAGCGGCCGACCCGGTCCACCGCGATGGTGTAGTCGAGCGCCTCGCCGTGGCGCGTCGGCGCGGCGAATTCGCATTCGAGCGCGACGGTCGGCAGGCCCCAGCCCCGCGCGCCGATCAGCTCGGCGAAGGGGAGGCCGAGGCGGGCCTCGGTCCAGGCCTCCACCGCCTCGTTCGCGAGCTCGAAGTATTTCGGGTAGAAGATGATCCCGGCCGGGTCGCAATGGTGAAAGCGCACCGGGGCGCGGTGGGTGAAGATCATCTCAGACACCGAGAAGCCGCTCTGCGTCGTCATGGGTGAAGTCCGCCGCGGCGCCGGACCAGACGGTTTCGCCCTTCTCCAGCGCGACGAAGCGGTCGGCGACGGTGCGAAGCTCCTTCAACGACTTGTCGACGACGAGGAGGGCGAGGCCGGATTCGGCCTTCAGCCGGCGGATCGCCGCCCAGATTTCCTGCCGCACCACCGGAGCGAGGCCCTCCGTCGCTTCGTCGAGGATGAGAAGGCGCGGGTTCGTCATCAGGGCGCGGCCGATCGCGAGCATCTGCTGCTCGCCGCCGG
>CALFYQ010000327.1 GCA_937952085.1 uncultured Paracoccaceae bacterium
GAACCATTTCATCACCATGGGCATCGACCCCGACCTCGACCGCTGCGCGGAGATCGCCCTCCGCGACATGATCGCATTGCTGGGGGAGACGGCGGGGCTCTCGCGGGAGGACGCCTACACGCTCTGCTCGCTGGCGGCTGACCTCAGGGTCACCCAGGTGGTGAACGGGGCGAAGGGGGTGCATTGCATGATCGAGAAGCGGTTTGCGGGGAGAAGCTGATATGTTCGCCGATCGGAGTAGGCCTTGTTCTGAAACGCGACTTGGCTTTCTATTCTAGACGCCGCTGTCATCCGTCTTCTGAGTCGAAATTGATCTGCCGAAGTGTCGTTCGGCCAAGGACCTAAGGCTTTCCAAGCCCCCTACGGCTTCCTCAATGGCCTTCCGAAGTTTTTGATCATGACCTGGGCAATATTTGCCGCCTTTCGTTCTCTCTCCGCACCCGCACTGACATATAGGTCCGCTCATTCGCGCCTCCCGATAGGCTCTATTTGGTCGTGGTTGTTAGCGGTCGTCCGCAAGCGCCTCGACGTGAGTGCTGTGTCTGACTCGGGCGCACGGTCAACCTCCGTTCGGAACCGTTGACCGCGCACGTGCCATTGTTTGGTAGCGGCTACGATCCCGGCCCTTCAGGCTATCCCATGAAGAGCGCTTGTCCTCAATGGACACCGCACTGACCAAAGCCTAGAAACGCACCCGGCCGCCTCGCGAGGTTCCGCATGAGCATCCGACCCTGGCGCGACATCGAGCGCCGCAAGTCCCGCAAGATCATGGTCGGCCCGGTCGCGGTCGGCGGGGACGCGCCGATCTCGGTGCAGACCATGACCAACACGCCGACGACCGACGCCAGGGCGACGATCGCGCAGATCGTCCGTTGTGCCGAGGCGGGGGCGGACATCGTGCGCGTCTCCTGCCCGGACGAGGCCTCGACCAGGGCGTTCCGCGAGATCTGCCGCGAGAGCCCGGTGCCGCTCGTCGCGGACATCCACTTCCACTATCGCCGCGGCATCGAGGCGGCGGAGGCCGGCGCCGCCTGCCTTCGCATAAACCCCGGCAACATCGGCTCTCCCGACCGGGTGCGCGAGGTGATCCGCGCGGCGAAGGACCATGGCTGCTCGATCCGCATCGGGGTGAACGCCGGCAGCCTCGAGAAGCACCTTCTCGAGAAATACGGAGAGCCCTGCCCGGAGGCGATGATCGAGAGCGGGCTCGAGCATATCCGCATCCTCGAGGAGAACGACTTCCGCGACTACAAGATCAGCGTGAAGGCCTCCGACGTCTTCCTCGCCGCCGCCGCCTATCAGGGCCTCGCCGCGGCGACGGACGCGCCGATCCATCTCGGCATCACCGAGGCGGGCGGGATGCGGACCGGCTCGATCAAGTCCGCCATCGGGCTCGGCTTCCTCCTCTGGATGGGGATCGGCGACACGATCCGCGTCTCGCTCTCGGCGGAGCCCGAGGAGGAGGTGCGGGTCGGCTTCGAGATCCTGAAGGCGCTCGGGCTCCGGCATCGCGGCGTCAACATCATCTCCTGCCCCTCCTGCGCGCGGCAGGGCTTCGACGTGATCGCCACGGTGGCGGAGCTGGAGAAACGGCTCGACCACATCAAGACGCCGATGTCGCTCTCGATCATCGGCTGCGTGGTGAACGGGCCGGGCGAGGCGCTGATGACCGATATTGGCTTCACCGGCGGCGGGGCCGGGGCCGGCATGGTCTATCTGGCGGGCAAGCAGGACCACAAGCAGTCCAACACCGGGATGATCGACCACATCGTCTCGCTCGTTGAGGCCCGCGCGGCGGAGATCGAGGCCGGCAAGGTCCGGCCGATGGAGGCGGCGGAGTAGGGGAGGCGCGCCGCGCGCCTGGACCAGACGGGCCCGTCGCCCCGCGCGGCGATTCGGGCCTTCGCCCGAATCGCGGAGGAAGATGCCGGGGAAGGCCCGCGAAGGCGGCCTCTTACGAACTTCCGCCCTTTCCGGCGGCGTCAAGGACGAGCCGGCGCCGCCGGTCGCTGGCGCGATCCTTGACGCCGCCGGAAAGGCCGCCGCCTCCACCGATCGTTAACGTCGCGGCGCGACGATGCGGCCTTCTGGGTGGCGAGGGCAGGCATGGGCGCGCGGCGGACGGAAGCTCTGGACGGCATTCGCGGGCTGGCGGCGCTGGCCTTCGCCATTTCCGGCGTGCTGGCGCTCGGCGGCCACGGCTTCGCCTGGCGGTTCGGCCTCGGGGCGGATGTGCTGATCCTCTTCGCCGGTTTCGTGACGGCGCGGGCGCATCGGCCGGCGCTGGAGGCCGGGCTCGGATACAGCCGGTTCCTGATTTCCCGCATCGTGCGCGTCGCGCCGCTCAACGCGGCGATCGTCGCGGCGCTTCTCTGCTTCGCGACGGTCGGCGCGGTGATCGCCACCGGGCGCGGGCCCGATTTCGGGGCCGCCGATGCGGAGGGCTTCGTTGCGACGCTCGCGCTCGTCCAGTTGCTCGTCCCCGGCGCGGAGGCCTGGAGCCCGGCCGGCTGGCTCCTCTCTGCGGAACTTCTCGGCTCGCTTCTTCTCGCGGCGCTCTGCCGCCTCGGGGTGACGACGCAGGCGCCCGGGCGGCTCGCGCTCTTCGCGCTCATCCTCCTCGCGGTCGGCGCCCGGCTCGGCGCCGGGCTCACGCCAACGGAGGACCTGGCTGCGCGCGCCTTCGCCGATTTCTTCTCTGGCGTGCTCCTCCATGCGCTTCTCGTCTCCGAGCGCGCCCGCGCCGCGCTCAAGCGGGCGAAGACGCGCGCCGGAACGGCGCTCGAGGTCTGGGCCGCGCTGGCGCTTCTCGGCTTCGCCGCCCTCGCGCCGGAGACGACCGCGCTCCTTGCGCCGCTCGCCGCGATGGGCCCGCTCTTCGTCTTCCTGAGGCGCGGCGGGCGGCTCTCCGAGCTGCTCGAAAGCTGGGCCGCCCAGGTGCTCGGCCGGCGCGCCACCTCGCTCGCGGTCTGCCACCCGCTCGCCTTCCCGGCCTATGGCGCGCTTGGCGCTCTCGGCGTTCTCGTCATCGCGCTGGCGCTCGCCAACGCGATCTGGCGCGAGGTGGAATGGCCGACGCAGCGGGCGATGTGGGCCTGGCTCGACCGGCGCCTGCCGGAGCCGGGGGCGATCCCGAACCGTCGCTGAACTTGCCGCCGCCGGCGTTTCCGGCCAGAACCGCCCGCGGAACGACGCGGGGCGGCGATGCGGGCGGAGGATCTGAAGGCGCGGCTGTGCGCGGGTGAGCGGCGCGCGCTGGCCCGGGCGATCACGCTGGTCGAATCGACCCGCGCGGATGATCGCGAGGCGGCCCGCGCGCTTCTCTCCGAGCTATGGCCGGGGCCGGGCAGGGCGATCCGGCTCGGCCTGTCCGGCACGCCGGGCGTCGGCAAGTCCACCTTCATCGAGGCCTTCGGCTCGATGCTGACCGCCGCGGGAAGGCGGGTGGCGGTGCTGGCGGTGGACCCGTCCTCCTCCCGCTCCGGCGGTTCGATCCTCGGCGACAAGACGCGGATGGAGAAGCTCTCGCGTGACCCGATGGCCTTCATCCGGCCCTCGCCGGCCGGCGGCTCGCTCGGCGGCGTCGCGCGGCGGACGCGGGAGGCGATCCTCCTCTGCGAGGCGGCGGGGTTTGACGTGGTGATCGTCGAGACGGTCGGCGTCGGCCAGTCGGAAACCGCAGTGTCGGACATGACCGACCTTTTCCTTCTCCTCATGGCGCCGGCCGGCGGCGACGAGCTTCAGGGGGTGAAACGCGGGGTGATGGAGGTCGCCGATTTCGTCGTCGTCAACAAGGCGGACGGCGCGCTGAGGGAGACGGCGATCGGCACCGCCGCCGACTATGCCGGCGCGCTCCGCCTCCTCCGGCGGCGGGAGGGGGACCCGGACGGCGTTCCCGCCGCGCTTACCTGCTCGGCCGCGACCGGCGAGGGGCTGGAGGCGGTCTGGTCCCGGCTCGCCGCGCTCGACGCGCACCGCCGCGACGGCGGCTGGCGCGCGCGCCGCCGCGCCGCGCAGGCCGTGCGCTGGCTCCGCGCCGAGGTGGAGGCGGGGCTCCTCTCCGCCTTCGCTGCGCATCCCGACGTCGCCGCCGCGCTCCCCGGAATCGAGGCCGAGGTGCAGGCGGGCGGCCGCGCGCCCGAGGCGGCGGCCGAGGCGCTTCTCGCGCGCTTTCTCGGGCGGGCGTGACAGCCTGCCGCGGCAAGGCTATGCCGCTGCGATGAACGACGCTTCCGTACTCGACAGCCGCTATTCCTGGGCCCGCCTCGCCGTCACGCTGGCGATCGGCTCCGTCTCCTCCGTCGGCATATGGGCCTTCATCGCGGTGCTGCCCGCGGTGCAGACCGAGTTCGGCCTCGGCCGCGGCGAGGCCTCCGCGCCCTACGCCGTCTCGATGGTCGGCTTCGCGTTCGGCAATCTCCTTGTCGGGCGCCTGGTGGACCGGTTCGGCGTCTTCCGCTCGCTGATCGGCGCGGCGCTTGCGCTCTCGGCAGGCTTCGCGGCGGCGACGCTGGCGCCCTCGCTCCTGACGCTGACCGCGATCCATCTCCTCGTCGGCTTCGGCTCGGCGGCGGGGTTCGGGCCACTGATGGCGGATGTCTCCCACTGGTTCATGAAGCGGCGCGGCGTTGCGGTGACGGTGGCGGCCTCCGGCAATTACATCGCCGGCGCGCTCTGGCCCTGGGCGCTTTCGGGCGTGCTGGCGGAGGAAGGCTGGCGCGCGGTCTACCTCTGGCTGGCCGCCATCGTGCTCATCGTCGTTCTGCCGCTCGCCTTTCTCCTCCGCCGGCGGGCGCCCGCGGCGGCGATGGCGGCGGCCGGGGCGCGCGCGGCCTCGGCGGCGGGCGAGGCGCGGCTTTCGCCGCCCGTCCTGCAGGCGCTTCTCGTCGTCGCCGGCTTCGCCTGCTGCATGGCGATGGCGATGCCGCAGGTCCACATCGTCGCCTATTGCGTCGATCTCGGCTACGGGCCGGCGGTCGGCGCCGAGATGCTCTCGCTGATGCTGATGGGCGGGGTCGTCTCGCGCATCGCCTCCGGCGCGCTGGCGGACCGGATCGGCGGCGTGCGGACGCTGATCCTCGGCTCCGGCCTCCAGATGCTGGCGCTGATCCTCTACATCCCGTTCGACGGCCTCGTCTCGCTCTATGCCGTCAGCCTCGTCTTCGGGCTCAGCCAGGGCGGGATCGTGCCGGCCTACGCCATCATCATCCGTGAATACCTGCCGCCGGCCGAGGCCGGGGCGCGGATCGGCGTGGTGGTGATGTCGACCATCTTCGGCATGGCGGCGGGCGGCTGGGCCTCGGGCTGGATCTACGACCAGACCGGCTCCTACGCGGCGGCCTTCCTGAACGGCGTCGCCTGGAACCTGCTGAACCTCGCCATCGCGCTGACGCTGATCTTCCGCGCCCGATCCGGCGGCGCGCGGCCTGCGCTGGCCTGAGCCGGCTCAGGCCGCCTCGGTCTCGCGGATCGGAAGCGCCGCCGCCGGCCAGTCCATGCCGCCCATCATCGCCTCGATCTCGCCGAAGTAATTCGGGTTCATGACGATGACGGTTCGGACGCCGCGCGCCCGCGCCGCCTCGGGGGAGACGATCTCGAGCCCCGTCACCGGCAGGAAGCCGCCCTGCTTCTTCGCGTTGAGGTCGATCGCCGCGTCGATCAGTCCGGGCTCGAGACGGTTCAGAACCAGGGTGAAGGTCACGCCCTTCGAGGCGGCGCCCCAGATCGCCACCGGCCCTGCGCGGCGGAGCGCGCGCAGCCGTTCCGCCCAGGCTTCGAAAAAGCGCGCCTCCGCTGCCTTGTGCGCGAAGACGACCGGCGCGAGGTCGGGCCGCCCCGCGCCCCTCGGCCCGCCCCGCGCGGCTTCGGTCCACATGTACTGATCGCCGAAGACGCCCGTGGTGCGCCCTTCGAGGCCGAATTCGCGCAGAAGATATTCGATCGAGGTCGGGCTGTAGAGCGAGCAATGCTCATAGTACCAGTCCTCGAAAGCGTCGTTTCGCAGCGTCCAGCCCACATCGGGGGTCTCCAGGAAAAGCCGGGGCGCGCCGCCGCGCGAGAAGAGCTCCGCGAGCGAGGCGATGAAGGGCCTCGGCGCGGCGATGTGTTCGATCGTATGGCGGGAGACCACGGCGGCCAGTTCCGCCGGAATCCGGTCCAGCGAGTCCCGTCCGAAATAGGCGCGATGGATCTTCATCCCGTCCTCGCGCTCGTCCGGCCCGGTATAGGCCGGGTCGAAGCCGATCTTCGGCGCGTCGAGGCCCGCCCGCGCCATCGCCTGCATGAACTCGCCGTTCCAGCAGCCGATCTCCACCACGGCGCCCGGCGACGCGCCAAGCGCGCGCGCCACGGCCCTCGCCCGCTCCTCCTGGTGGGCGCGGTAAAAGCCGGAGCCCTGGGCGTCGTTGTTGTAATCCTTGCCGTAGTCGATCCGCCCCGGATCGAACGCGCTGTTCCAGACGAAATTGCACCGCTCGCAGAAGCGCATCTTCAGCACATGGGTGGGAAACCCGATCGCCTCCTCCCGCGTCGGCACGATGACATTCTGCAGCACCGGGACGCCGTCCCGCTCGATCGCCGTCGGATGATCGGCGTCCTTGAGGCAGACGGGGCAGGCGCAGGCGGCGTTCGATGGCATCGGCGGGGCGATCCTGTTCAGTTCGGGGGCGCGGCGCTGGCCCCATTGAGGGGCTGGCGGCGGACTCTATCCATCCGGCCGGGGGATGGAAGTGCGGCGCGGCGTAACGGCGCCGCCTCACGCGCCGATCCGCGCCACCCGGCCGCCGGCCGCCGCGGCGTCCGCCGGGTCGTGCGTGACGAGCAGAACGGGAAGGCCCCGGGTCCGCGCCGC
>CALFYQ010000328.1 GCA_937952085.1 uncultured Paracoccaceae bacterium
AGGCCGTATTCGGTCCCGTGATGCTCCCGGATCAGGGCGAAGGCCTTGCGGATGCAGGTCAGCATCCCGAGCGAAAGCACGTCCACCTTCAGGATGCCGAGGGCGTCGATGTCGTCCTTGTCCCATTCGATGATGGTGCGGTCCTCCATCGCCGCGTTCTCGATCGGGCAGAGCTCGTCGAGCCGGCCCTTCGTCATCACGAAGCCGCCGACATGCTGCGAGAGGTGCCGCGGGAAGCCGATGATCTGGCCGATCAGGTCCAGCGTCAGGCGGAGCCGCCGGTCCTCCGGGTCGAGCCCGATCTCCCGCACCCGTTCGGGCGTCACGCTTTCGGCGGACCAGCCCCAGATCTGGCTGGCGATCGCGCCCACCGCGTCGGAGGAGAGGCCCATCGCTTTCCCCACCTCGCGGATCGCCCGCCGGGCGCGGTAGTGGATGACGGTGGAGCAGAGCCCGGCGCGGTGGCGGCCATAGGTCTCGTAGATGTGCTGGATCACCTCCTCCCGCCGCTCATGCTCGAAGTCGACGTCGATGTCGGGCGGCTCGTCCCGCGCCTCGGAGACGAAGCGCTCGAACACCATCGAGGCGATCTCGGGCCCGATCGCGGTGACGCGGAGCGCGTAGCAGACGACCGAGTTGGCGGCCGAGCCGCGGCCCTGGCAGAGGATGCCGCGCCCCTCGGCGAAATCGACGAGGCCCTTCACGGTGAGGAAGTAGCGGGCGTAGCCGAGCTTGCCGATGAGCCTCAGCTCCCGCGCCGCCATCTTCGCCACGCGCTCGGGCGGGCCCTCCGGATAGCGCCGGGCGAGGCCCTCCGCCGTCAGCCGCTCGAGCCGCGCCTGCGGCTCCTCTCCGGCGGAGACCTCGTCGGGGTATTCGTATTTCAGTTCGTCGAGCGAGAAGCGGCAGGCGGCGGCGATCCGCTCCGCCGCCGCGAGCGCCTCCGGATGGGCGGCGAAGAGGGCGCGAAGCTCGGCCGGGGCGCGGAGCCGGCGCTCGGCGTTGGCGAGGGCGGCGCGGCCGAGCGCCTCCACCGTCTTCCCCTCGCGGATCGCGGTCAGAACGTCGGCGAGCGGTCGGCGGCCGCCATGGTGCATCAGCGGCGCGGCGGAGGCGATGGCGGGCGCGCCGCAGGACGCGGCGAGCCGGGCGAGGGCGGCGAGGCGCGGCCCGTCCCGCCCGTCATAGGCGGGCGCGACGAGGAGGCCGGTCTCCGCCCCGCCCGCGGGCCGGCGCAAGAGCCGGCGGAGCCGCGCCTCCGTCTCTCGCCGCCCGGCCGGATGGAGGAGGAGGTGGAGCCCCTCCGCCCCCGCCTCGACATCGGCGAGGGAGAGCCGGCACTCGCCCTTCGCCGCCCGCCGCTTGCCGAGGGTGAGAAGCCGGCAGAGCCGGCCCCAGGCGGCGCGGTCCTTCGGCAGCGCGGTGATCTCCGCCCCGTCCTCCAGCACGAGCCGGGCGCCGGGGATGAGCTGCGGAATGGAGCGGATCGGCGCGGCGGCGGGGGGCGGGGCGGGCTCCGGCTTCGTCGGCCCGTCGATGGCCTCGACGCCCTCGCCCTCCCGCCGCGCGCGCTTCGCGGCCCGGTCCCGCACGTCGTGATAGCCGACATTGCTGGAGGCCCGGAGCGGCGCGACGCCCTCGCGGGCGATCTCCCGCAGCGCCACATGGGCCCGGACCACCCCGGCGACGCTGTTCCGGTCGGCGATGGCGATGTGCGAGAGGCCCAGTTCCGCCGCCCGGCGCGCCATCTCCTCTGGGTGGGACGCGCCGGTCAGGAAGGTGAAGTTGGTCGTGACGGAAAGCTCGGGCGGCATGGCTGGCGACTCGCTTCGCCATGATATTCCTGTTTTGTTCCATTTTCTAGTCGGGAGGCGTTTCGCGGCGGCCCGGTTCAAGACGACCGCTCCCGAGCCCGCGGCGCCTGAACAATACGCCAAGGGCCGCGCCCGCCCGCGGGGAGGGGCGGGCGCGGCCCGGGCTGGTCGCCCGGGTCGGGAGGGAGGGATGAGGCGCGCCCTTGCTCCGGCCGTCGCCAAGAGTCCCCCGATTGAGCGGGGCGACCGAACCTAAACCAAGCCGCAAACGGCGCTCCAGGCTCATGGACCCTCCGGGCCCGTCGCCCGACGCAGCCGCCTGACGGCGGAAGCGCCAGCCTCCGGCGTCTTCGCCCTGCCGCCAGTTATGTCAGAGGAGAAGGCTCCGACCGAACGTAGCCCGCAGGGCGAGCCCTCGGACGTCTCGGCGCCATCGAGAACGCTGGCGGCCGGCGCCGCCACGTGTCCCGGGATCAACAGGGAAGGAAAGGCCGGGCGACCGGCCTCTCACCGTCAGCAGGTGCGGATCAGGCCGACCATGCGGCCCTGGATGCGGACCTGCCGGGAATCGTAGCGCTGCGTCGAATAGGCCGGGTTGGCGGCGTGAAGCTCGATCGTCCGGCCGGCGCGGCGGAGGGTTTTCATCGTCGCCTCCTCGTTCTCGACGAGGGCGACCACCACGTCGCCGTCATCGGCGTGGTCCTGCTTGCGGACGACCACGACGTCGCCGTCGAGGATGCCGGCGCCGGTCATCGAATCGCCCTTCACGGTGAGGGCGAAATGCTCGCCCCGGCCGACCATCGAGCGGGGCAGCGACATCTGCTCGGAATTGCTTTCGAGCGCCTCGATCGGCACGCCCGCGGCGATCCGGCCGACCAGCGGGATCGAGATCGTGTCGGACTCGACCTTCGGCTCGGGCTTGGCGCGGAAATCGTGACGGATCACGTTCGCCGCCGGCGCCGCCTCCATGCCCTCGGCGAGTTTCACGACCTCGACGGCGCGGGCCCGATGGGCCAGCCGGCGGATGAAGCCGCGTTCCTCCAAGGCCATGATCAGCCGATGGATTCCGGATTTGGAGCGCAGGTTGAGCGCTTCCTTCATCTCGTCGAAGGAGGGCGGAACGCCCTCCGCCTGAACCCGTGCATGGATGAATTTCAGCAGATCGAGCTGCTTGCGCGTCAGCATCGCGAACCTCCCTCGCACCCCGCCGCAGTTCTAGAATTGTTCCCGTTTTGTGTCAAGCGGGTTTGAGATTCAGAAAGGAATGACCTGGACAAAATTGCCCACTTCCGCCTCCGGCGCCCCGGCCGGGATGACGGCCAGCGCATTGGCGGCGGCGAGAACCGAGAGGAGCGAGGAATCCTGGTTCGGATAGGGGAAGACCACGGGGCCTTCCTCGGTCTCCTCGAGCCGGGCGCGCATGTAGTGCTCGCGCGGGCCGTTCGGGCCGAGCGGCGAGCCGAGCCGGGCGCGGAGCCGGGGCAGCGGGCCGGCCTCGAGGCCGAGGAGCGCGTCCACCGCCGGGCGGAGCAGGATATGGCCGAGAACCATGGCAGAGACCGGGTTGCCGGGCAGCCCGATCATCGGCCTGCCGCGCACCCGCCCCGCCATCAGCGGTTTTCCGGGCCGGAGCGCGACCCGGTAGAAGGAAAGGTCGAGTCCCTCCGCCCCGAAGACATGGCGGACGAGATCGTGGTCGCCGACCGAGGCGCCGCCGAGGGTGACGATCACGTCGGCGTCGGCGGCCCGGTCGAGCGCGGCCCGGAGCGCGGCGGCGTCATCCCGCGCGATGGGTTCGATCCGCGGCGCGGCGCCCTGGGCCGCCAGCATCGCCGCGAGGCCGTAGACGTTGGAGGAGACGATCTGCGACGGACCGGGCGCCTCGCCGGGCTCCACCAGTTCGTCGCCGGTGGCGATGAGGGCGAAGACCGGGCGGCGCGCCGCTTCGAGGAAGGGCGCGTTCATCGAGGCGGCGAGGGCGAGGTCGGCCG
>CALFYQ010000329.1 GCA_937952085.1 uncultured Paracoccaceae bacterium
CGGCTGAACGGGCAGGACGGCTCCACCATGTGGTCCGTCGCGCTGCCGGCCTATGACGACCCGGAGGACCGGACCGGCGCCATCGCCTATGGCGGCCCGGTGCTCGCGGGCGACCGGCTGCTCCTCAGCAGCTCCGAGGGCAGGCTCCTCGCCTTCGATCCGCTGACCGGGGCGCAGCTCTCCGCCACCTCGATCTCCGGCCTCGTCGGGCTCACGCCGGTGGTCGCCGGCGGCGTCGTCTACGTGCTGACCGACAGCGGCGAGCTGGTCGCGCTCCGCTAGCGCCGCCTTGCCGGCGCGGCGGCGCCGGCGTATGGGGCGGGCGCCATGGCTTTCACCCTCGCCCTCGTCGGCCGGCCCAATGTCGGCAAGTCCACGCTGTTCAACCGCCTGGTTGGCAAGCGCCTCGCCATCGTCGAGGACACGCCGGGCGTGACCCGCGATCTCCGCGAAGGCGAGGGGCGGGTGGGCGATCTCCACTTCACGGCGGTCGACACCGCCGGCGTCGAGGCGGCGACGGACGAGAGCCTCCAGGGCCGGATGCGAAAGCTTTCCGAGCGCGCCGTCGCGATGGCCGACGCCTGCCTCTTCATGTTCGACGCCCGGGAGGGCCTGCTGCCGGCCGATCTCGAAGTGGCGGACATCCTCCGCCGCGCCGGGGTCGCCGTCATCCTCGTCGCCAACAAGGCGGAGGGGCGGTCCGGCGAGGCGGCGCACGAGGCCTGGTCGCTCGGCTTCGGCGAGCCGATTCCGGTTTCGGCCGAGCATGGCGAGGGTATGGGCGAGCTCGCCGCCGCGCTCCGCCCGCTGATCGAGGCGAAGGCGGACGAGGACGGCGCGGCGCGGCCAGAGGGCAAGCCGCTCCAGATCGCCGTGCTCGGCCGCCCGAACGCCGGCAAGTCGACCCTGGTGAACGCGATCCTCGGCGAGGACCGGCTGCTGACCGGCCCCGAGGCCGGCATCACCCGGGACGCGATCGGCGTCGAGCTCGAATGGGGCGGAAGGCCCGTCCGCATCTTCGACACGGCGGGGCTCCGAAAACGCGCGCGGATCGAGAAGAAGCTGGAAAAGCTCTCGGTCGCCGACGCGCTCCGCGCCGTCCGCTTCGCGGAGGTGGTGGTGATCCTGATGGACAACGCCTCCGCCTTCGAGACGCAGGATCTCCGCCTCGCCGATCTCGCCGAGCGGGAGGGCAGGGCCGTCGTCCTCGCCGTCTCGAAATGGGATGTGGAAGAGGCGCGCGGCTCCCGCCTCGCCGAGCTGAAGGAGATGCAGGGCCGGCTCCTGCCGCAGCTTTCCGGCGCGCCGCTCGTCACCGTCTCGGCGATGACCGGGCGCGGGCTCGACCGGCTCCGCGAGGCGGTCTTCGAGATGGACGCCGTGTGGAACACCCGCGTCACCACGGCGAAGCTCAACCAGTGGCTCGCCGGCCGCACCGCGCAGCATCCGCCGCCCGCCCCATCTGGCCGGCGCATCCGCCTTCGCTACATGACGCAGGCGAAGGCGCGGCCGCCGACCTTCATGATCTCCTGCTCCAACCCGGAGGACCTGCCGGAAAGCTACCGGCGGTTCCTCGTCAACGGGCTGCGGGAGGATTTCGGCCTCAAGGGCGCGCCGATCCGGCTCGAGTTCCGGAAGTCGGACAACCCGTTCGCGGGACGGAAGCCGAAGCGCGGATCGGGCAGGTAGCCCGCCTCCCGGTCCCTCCCCCGGGCATGGGGAGGGGACGCACCCTCCGGCGTCGTATGGCATGGCAATCGTCGCAGTTTGCTGGGGAGACGTATGAGGGCGCGGCTGCTCCCTCAGATCGCCTCGCCGTGCGTTCTGCGAGTCGCGGGCGGCCTCAAGGACAAGCCGGCTTTCGCGGGTCGCTGCGCGATCCTTGACCCCGCCCCCGACTCGCGGCGGGGCGCTTACGTTGTTTCGCGGTCGTAGTAATCCACCGTCGCCTCGGCGCGGAGGATCTTGCCGAGCCGCGGCGCGCCTTCCGTCTCGGCGACGACGCCGACCTTGTTCGAATCCGGGTATTCGCAGATCTCGACTTCGGCGAGGGTCGATAGCGCCAGATAGACCATCGGAACCGCGCCCGTGTTGATGATCTGGTGCGCCGCCTCCGGCCCGCCGGTCGGGCAGGCGATCACGTCGCGCGGGCGGATCCTGTGACGCTCCGCGCCGTAGCGAAGTTCGCCCTCGCCTTCGAGGGTCAGGAACATCTCCTCCTCGGCGCGGTGGGAATGGAACGGGCACTGCGCCTTGCCCGGCGGCAGCACGGTGAGATTGTAGCCGAGCTTCCGCGCGCCGATCCCGGCGCTGAACCGCGCCCGCTTCGACGTGTAGAAGCCGTTCTCCTCGACATCGTCGAAGGCGACCTCGTCGAGATTGGCGATGGGCCTCATCCCTTGTCCTCCCGCTGGCCGCGGGAGGATAGGCGGGCGGCGATCAGAGTTCGACCGTCTCGCCCGGCTTCGCGTCGGCGGCGACGATCTTCGCGGTGAGCCGCTCGGCGACCTCGGCGCAGGGCGTCAGCTTCGCGCGGTCCTCGCCGGGGAAGAACCGGGCGCGCACCGCCGTCGGCATCGGCGGCGGGACGCAGAGCCAGACCTTCGGGCCGATCCGCTCCTGCTCGGCCGCCCAGGAGAGAGCGAGCGCGCGGAGCGCCGCCTTCGAAGCCGCGTAGGCGCCGAAGAAACGCTTTCCCATGGTCGAGGGGTCGTCGGGGAAGACGGCCTGCGCCGCCGGCGCGGCCTTCAGGAGCGGCTGCGCGATGCGGATCACCCGCTGCGCGTGCCGGTAGTTGGTGGCGATCGCCTTGTCGAGATCGCCGGTCGAGATATGCTCGGCCGGCGAGAGCGGGGGCGCCTCGGCGGCCGCGTGGAAGAGGATGTCGAGCCGCCCCCACCGCTCGAAGACCGCGGCGCCGAGCCGCTCGAGCCCCTGGTCGTCCTTCAGGTCGAGCGGCGCGAGGGTCGCCGCGCCGCCGGCCGCCTGCACCGCGTCGTCCAGCTCCTCGAGCGCGCCGACGGTGCGGCCGAGCGCGATCACATGCGCGCCATGCGTCGCGAGCGCCACCGAGGCGGCCCAGCCGAGCCCTCTTGACGCGCCCGTGACCAGGGCGATGCGGCCTTCGAGCGGGCGCATGGGCTCAGGCGGTTTCGCGGAGCGGCAGATCGCCCGCGGCGATCCGGTCCGACGGCGGGATCGGGTATTCGCCGGAGAAGCAGGCGTCGCAATATTGCGGGGCGTGCCTGTCCCGGCCGGCCGGGTTGCCGGTGGCGCGATAGAGCCCGTCGAGGCTGACGAAGCGGAGGCTGTCGACCTTGAGCTGCCGCGCCATCTCCTCCTCGGTCATGTTGTGGGCGAGGAGCTTGGTCCGCTCCGGCGTGTCGACGCCGTAGAAGCAGGACCATTTGGTGGGCGGCGACGCGATGCGGAAATGGACCTCCTTCGCCCCGGCCTCGAGGATCATGTCGCGGATCTTCCGGCTGGTCGTGCCGCGCACCACGCTGTCGTCGACGAGGCAGACGCGCTTGCCCGCGATCAACGCCCGGTTGACGTTCAGCTTCAACCGCACGCCCATGTTGCGGATCTGGTCGGTCGGCTCGATGAAGGTGCGGCCGACATACTGGTTGCGGATGATCCCCATCGCGAAGGGGATGCCGCTTTCCTGGCTGAAGCCGATCGCGGCCGGCGTGCCGCTGTCCGGCACGGGGCAGATATAGTCCGCCTCGACCGGTGCCTCGCGCGCCAACTCCACGCCGATCCGCCGCCGCGCCTCGTAGACCGAGAGGCCGCCGATCACCGAATCGGGGCGGGAGAAGTAGACATATTCGAAGACGCAGAACTTCGACGGGGCGGCGTGGAACGGCCGCTCCGAATGAACGCCGTCGCGGGTGATGACGACCATCTCGCCGGGCTCGATCTCCCGCACGAACTCGGCGCCGACGATGTCGAAAGCGCAGGTCTCGGAGGCGAGGGCCCAGCCGTCGCCGACCCGGCCGAGCATCAGCGGCCGGACGCCGAGCGGGTCCCGCACCCCGATCAGCTTGGTGCGCGTCATCGCCACCAGCGAGAAGGCGCCCTCGACGCGCCGGAGCGCGTCCTTCATCCGCTCGGCCACGGTGCGTTGGATCGAGCGCGCCATCAGGTGGATGATGCATTCGGTGTCGGAGGAGGACTGGAAGATCGAACCACGGTCGATCAGCTCCGCCCGCAGCGCCTCGGCGTTGGTGATGTTGCCGTTATGGGCGAGGGCGAAGCCGCCGCGCGCCAGCTCCGCATAGAGCGGCTGCACGTCGCGGATCGCCGTCTGCCCCTTGTTCCCCGAGGTCGAGTAGCGGACATGGCCGATACCGAGCTGGCCCGGCAGCTGCCTCATCACGTCGGCGCTGGTGAAATTGTCGCGGACATAGCCGAGCCGTCGGACCGAGTTGAACCGCGCCTCCACCGGGTCATAGGCGACGATTCCCCCCGCCTCCTGGCCGCGATGCTGGAGCGCGTGGAGGCCGAGGGCGACGAAGGTCGCCGCATCCTGCACGCCGATCGCGCCGAAGATGCCGCATTCCTCGTGGAGCTTGTCGTCCCACGGGGCGCGGTCGTCGCCGCTTTCGTCGTCGATTGTCATGGGCTGATCTCCCGAAGGAAGACGCGCATATAGCCGCCGCGCGGCGCGCTGTACAACCCCGCGGGTCAGGTCGGCTCTCCGGCGCAGGCGGCGGTGAGATGGTCGATCCGGCTCTGCAGCCAGTCGGGCATCGTGGTCGGCGTCATCTCCTTCACCGCGGCGGCGGCGTCGGCGATCAGCGACCGGCTGGCGGAGTTCTCGATCACGGCGAGCCGCTCCTGATCGGTGACGACGAGATCGTAGAGAAGATAGAGCACCGCGACGAGCAGGAGCCCCCGCGCCACGCCGAAGATGAAGCCGAGCCCGCGGTCCACCACCGCGAGCGGCGTCGCCTGAACGGCGGAGGAGATCACCGGGGTGAAAATCGAGATCACGATCAGCGCCACGCCGAAGACCGCGACGAAGGCCGCGAGCGAGGTCAGCGTGCAGGAAGAGTGGAGAAAGTCGCCGAGATAGGGCACTTCAAGGAGAAGCGGCGAGACCATCGGGCCGAAATAGAAGCCGACGAACCCGGCCGCGATCCAGCCGGCGATCGCCAGCGTCTCTCGCACCAGCCCGCGCTGATAGGCGAGGTAGGCGGAAATCAGCGCCACCAGCGCGACCCCGGCGTCTGCGATCGTCAGCGCCATGCGCCCCCCTTCATCTTCGTCCCGCCGGCGCGATGAGCGCGTGCAGCGCGTCGAGATCGGCGACCGGCGCGAGCCTCATGCCTGATTCGCCGGCCTCTCGCACCTTCGGCGGCGCCCATGCCTCGGTAAAGCCCAGCTTTTCGGCCTCCCTGAGGCGAGACGCCGCCTGGCCGACCGGCCGCACCGCGCCGGAAAGGCTCACCTCGCCGAAAAGCACCGCCTCGGCCGGCAGCGGCGCCTCGCGGAGCGCGGAGAGGATCGCCGCGGCGACGGCGAGATCGGCCGCCGGCTCGGCGATGCGGAGCCCGCCGGCGACGTTCAGAAACACATCGAACCCCGCCAGGGAAACGCCTGCGCGGGCTTCGAGAACGGCGAGGAGCATCGACAGCCGCCCGCCATCCCAGCCGACCGCGTTCCGCCGCGGCGTGCCGAGCGGCGAGGCGACGACGAGCGCCTGGATCTCGACCAGAACCGGCCGCGTGCCCTCGATCCCGGCGAAGACGGCGGAGCCAGGGCTCCGCGCCTCGCGGCCCGCGAGGAAGAGCGCGGAGGGGTTGGCGACCTCCCGCAGGCCCCGGTCGGACATCTCGAAGACGCCGATCTCGTCCGCCGCGCCGAAGCGGTTCTTCACCGCGCGGAGGATGCGGAACTGGTGGCCCCGCTCGCCCTCGAAATAGAGCACCGTGTCGACCATGTGCTCCACGACGCGTGGGCCGGCGATCTGCCCCTCCTTCGTCACGTGGCCGACCAGCACCACCGAGACGCCGCGCCGCTTGGCGAAGCTGGTCAACTCATGCGCCACGGCGCGGACCTGGGAGACGGAGCCGGGCGCGCTCTCCACGTTGTCGGCCCACATGGTCTGGATCGAATCGATCACCGCGAGCGTGGGGCGCTCGGCTTCGAGCGTGGTCAGAACGTCGCGAAGATCGGTCGCCGCGGCGAGGAGAACGGGCGCGTCGGCGAGGCCAAGCCGCGCCGCGCGCATCCGGATCTGGCCCAGCGCCTCCTCGCCGGAGACGTAGATCGCCTTCGCGCCGGAGGCGGCGAGGCCGGCCACCGCCTGGAGGAGCAGGGTCGACTTGCCGATGCCCGGGTCGCCGCCGACGAGGATGGCCGAGGCGGGCGCGAGGCCGCCGCCGAGCGCCCGGTCGAACTCGGCGAGCCCGGTCGAGGCGCGGGGCGGCTCCGCTTCCGACCCGGCGAGCGGGTGGAGCGGCAGCGCCCGGCCCTTCGCGGCCCCGAGGCTGCGCGCCGCGGGGCCGGAGGCCGGCAGGCCGGCATCCTCGGAGATCGTGTTCCAGGCCCCGCATTCCTCGCAGCGGCCGGACCATTTCCGATGCGCCGCGCCGCAGGCGGCGCAGGTGAAGAGGGGGGCGGGCCGGGCCATGCGCGAGTGCTAGGCGGAGCGCCGCCCCGCATCAAGCCCGTGCAGGCGGAACCGGCTCAGCCGCCGGTCGGCAGCCCCTTCGCCTTGGCCGGCGAGCCGGCGACGAGGCCGTCGCCCTTGACGTTGTCCTGCTCGATATGGGGCAGGATGCCTCAGGCCGCCGCGTCGAGCGCGGCGTCGGCGATGGGCGTGGGCTTCGTTCCATCGGTCTTCACGATCGCGTTCGCCTCGGGGGGCGCGGCCCCTCTCGTCGGGCCCCGGTCGCCGCCGCCATGGCGACGCCCGTCGCGAAGTCGCGTCAGCCGCGCCGGTTCGATGCGGCGCTCTCTTCGCCCTTCGCGGCCCCGGCCGAGCGGTCGCGCAGGCCGCGCCGAATCACCGGATGCGATTGTAATAGAAGGCGACCTCCTCGGTCGGCCGGTCGCCCGCGCTATGACCGGAGCCGCCGGTCTGATAGCTGGTGACGAACACGTTCTCGAGTTCGTAGCCGCCGGCGGCGGCGTCCAGCGCCTCGTCGGTCAGCGGAGCCGCGGTGTTGGCTTTGGGGGTGCGGGTCATCATCCGGTCCTTTCCTGAGATGCCGGGTCCGGCTCAGCGGATCTTCTCGAAGTTGAGAGAGAGAGGGATTCGATCGGCTTCGGGCCGTCGGCGCTGGCGCCGCCGGTCTGGTAGCTGGAGACGATGAGATCGGAGAACACGATCTTGCCGCCGGCGGCGGCGTCGAGCGCCTCGTCCGCGAGGAGTTCGGGGTGCTGCGCTTCGGTCTTGCGGGACATCGGGGTCGCCTCCGTTGCGTTGACCATGAGGCATAGATGGGGCGGGGCCGGCGGGACCGGCGTGAACAATGTCACCGCGCTCAGGCGAAGAGCGCGAAACCGATGAGCGCGACCGGCGGACCGAGAAGCGCCAGCGCGTCCGGCCACCGCGCGCCGCGGCCCGGATGGAGCGCCGAGCCGAGCCAGAGCGCCGCGGGAAGGGCGAGCAAGACCCAGACGTGAGGGTGGTGGTCCGGGTTCGGGATGAGGTCGGCGAGGGCCAGCAGCGCAAGAGCGGCGCAGGCGAGGAGGGAGGCGGCGGCGAGGCCCCGCGCCGCGCCCCGGCCGTTGAGCGCGCGCCAGACCATGCCGGGCAGGAGAAAGGCCGGCCCGGCCAGGAGATAGGCGAAGAGCAGCAGTTCGAAGACGGAGATGCGGAGGGCGATGTCGCTCATCCGCGCATGCCGGAAGCCGCGATATCGCACGCGATAATGTGGCTCACCAATTGAGTTATATCACTTTCTGGAGATGCGTGGCGGGCCGCGGCGCGAAGGCGCCCGCGGCCCGCCTGCACGTTCAGGCCCGCCGGCGGACCGGCTGTCCGCGGCGCTGCGCGCGGGCGCGGGCGCGCGGGTCCGACTCGAAGAGCGCCGCGAGCTGCTCCGTCATGGCGCCGGCGAGCTGCTCGACATCGGTGATGGTTACGGCGCGGGAATAGTAGCGCGTCACGTCATGGCCGATGCCGATGGCCAGAAGCTCCACCGCCTTCTTCCGCTCGATCATCGAGATCACGTCGCGGAGGTGGCGTTCGAGATAGTTCGACGGGTTCACCGAGAGCGTGGAATCGTCCACTGGCGCGCCGTCGGAGATCACCATCAGGATGCGCCGCTGCTCGGGCCGCCGCTCCAGCCGGCGGTTGGCCCATTCGAGCGCCTCGCCGTCGATGTTCTCCTTGAGGAGCCCCTCGCGCATCATCAGGCCGAGATTGCGCCGCGCCCGCCGCCAGGGCGCGTCGGCGCCCTTGAAGACGATGTGGCGAAGGTCGTTCAGCCGGCCGGGCAGGGCGGGGCGCCCGGCCTTCAGCCAGTCTTCCCGCGCCTGGCCGCCCTTCCAGGCGCGCGTGGTGAAGCCGAGGATCTCCACCTTCACATGGCACCGCTCCAGCGTCCGCGCCAGCACGTCGGCCGAAATCGCGGCGATGGAGATGGGCCGGCCGCGCATCGAGCCCGAATTGTCGAGCAGGAGCGTCACCACCGTGTCCTTGAACTCGGTGTCCTGCTCCATCTTGAAGCTGAGCGGGGTGAGCGGGTTGGTGACGACGCGGGCGAGCCGCCCGGCGTCGAGCACGCCTTCTTCGAGATCGAACTCCCAGGAGCGGTTCTGCTGCGCCTGGAGCCGCCGCTGCAGCTTGTTGGCGAGCCGGCCGACGGCGCCCTTCAGCGGCTCGAGCTGCTTGTCGAGATAGGCGCGCAGGCGGTCGAGTTCCGCCTCGTCGCAGAGCTCCTCCGCCTTGATCTCCTCGTCATGGGAGCGCGTGAAGATCTTGTAGTCCTTCGACGCTTCGCTGTCTGGGATCTCGGGCGGCCGGTCCGGCGGCGCGCCCTCGTCCTCGGCGGGCGCCTCGTCCTCCTCGCCGTCGGTCTCCTCGAGTTCGGCCTCGACCTCGGAGCGCTTGGTCTCCGCCGTCTCGCTTTCCTCGGGGGCGAAATCCTCCGGGTCCTGCTCGTCGCCGCCTTCCTCGTCGCCCGAGTCGGAGTCTTCCTCCTCCTCGGTCTCCTCGGATTCGTCCTGGTCGTCCTCGGGCGCGTCCGGGTCGTCGCCGAGCTGGTCGCCATAGCCCATGTCGGAGATGAGCTTGCGGGAGAACTTGGCGAAGGCGGTCTGGTCTTCGAGCGTGTTGGCGAGGTCGCTCATCGCCTCGCCGCCCTCGGCTTCGAGGCGGGCGCGCCAGAGCTCCATCACGGTGTTGAGCGCGCCCGGCGCCTTCCGTCCCGTCGCCTCGCAGCGGAGCAGCATCGCGGCGGCGTCCGCGAGCGGCGCCTCGGCGATGTCCCGCACGTCGCCGAGGCCGCGCTTCATCGCGTCGTCGGTCAGCTTGGCGTCGAGGTTGTCGGCGACGCCCGGCATGGCGCGGGCGCCGAGCGCCTCGCAGCGGGCCTGCTCCATCGCCTCGTAGATGCCGCGCGCCATCTCGCCCTGCGGGCGGTAGCGGTTGTGCGCCGCCTCGGAATGATAACGCATCTTCAGCGCCGCGGCGTCGCCGGCGCCCCGCGCCAGCATCACCTCGTTCCGGGTCATCCGGCGGGAGACCTGAGGCAGGCGCAGCGTGTCGTTGGAGACGCCCGGCGGGTCCACCGAGAAGGAGACGTTCAGCTCCGGCTGGTTCGCCATCGCCCGAGTCGCCTCGCCGAGCGCCTTCTTGAAGGGCTCGGCCGGGCTGTCGTTCTTGCCGCCCGCCATCAGGCCGCCTCCGCCGGTTCGAGCTTCGCCTCGCCGGCGGCGAGCCGGGCGAGAAGGTCGACATGGATGTCGATCGCGTCGATCACCCGGTATCCGGTCTCCCGCCCGTCGAAGGCGAGGCCGAGATCGGTGCCGCCGAGCAGCACCGCGTCGGCGCCCTCGTCCTCGACCAGCCGGCGCCCGGCGTCGATCAGGAGGGCGCGGTTCTCGTCGGTGCAATGGCCGGCGATGGCGGTGGCGCGGTAGGCGGCGCCGAGCGTCTCGATCTCGGCCTCCAGCACCACCGGCTCGGCGCTGCGGATCTGGCCGTAGACCCGGCTCCGCATCACCCCGTCGGTGCCGAGGATGCCGATCCGCTTCACGCCGTTCGCGGCGAAATGCGCGTCGAGCGGCTGGATGGCGGAGACGAGCGGCAGCGCGGAAAGCGGCAGCGTCTCGGCGAAGCAGAAATGCCCGCCGATCGAGGTGATCGCCGCGCAGTCCGCCCCCGCCGCCTTCAGCCGTGCGATCAGGCGGGCGTAGATCGCCGCCTGCGGAGCCCGGTCGTCGGCGAGGTTGTTGCGCGCGAGGTCGTTGATCTCCGCCTGCACGATGGTGAGCTCAAGCGGCTTGCCGCGCCGGGCGAGCGCGGCGGTCAGCCGTTCGTAATAGGCCACCGTCGCCGCGACCCCGATCCCGCCGATCAGGCCGATATGCACGGGCTCAGCCGAGGCTGACCGAGGCCGCGCTCTCCGGCAGCTCCTCGCCGAAGCAGCGCTGGTAGAACTCGGCCACGGTCTGCCGTTCGAGCTCGTCGCACTTGTTGAGGAAGGTGACGCGGAAGGCGAAGCCGACATCGTGGAAGATCGCGGCGTTGTCGGCCCAGGCGATCACGGTCCGCGGGCTCATGACGGTGGAGAGGTCGCCGTTCATGAAGGCGGAGCGGGTGAGATCGGCCACCGTCACCATCTGCGAGACGATCTTCGGATCCGTCGTCGGGCACTTCTTGCGGACGATGTTGGTCTCGACGTCGTGCGGCAGGTAGTTGAGCGTCACCACCATCGACCAGCGGTCCATCTGGCCCTGGTTGATCTGCTGGGTGCCGTGATAGAGGCCGGTCGTGTCGCCGAGGCCGACCGTGTTCGCGGTAGCGAACAGGCGGAAGCTCGGATGCGGGTGGATCACCTCGTTCTGGTCGAGGAGGGTCAGCTTCCCGTCCACCTCCAGCACGCGCTGGATCACGAACATCACGTCCGGCCGGCCGGCGTCGTATTCGTCGAAGACGATGGCGGTGGGGTTGCGGAGCGCCCAGGGAAGGATGCCTTCCTTGAACTCCGTCACCTGCTTGCCGTCGTCGACGCGGATGGCGTCCTTGCCGATCAGGTCGATGCGGGAGATGTGGCTGTCGAGGTTCACGCGCACGCAGGGCCAGTTTAGCCGCGCCGCGACCTGCTCGATATGCGTCGATTTGCCCGTGCCGTGATAGCCCTGAATCATGACGCGGCGGTTGAAGGCGAAACCGGCCAGGATCGCCAGCGTCGTGTCGCGGTCGAAGACATAGGTCGGGTCGACTTCGGGCACGCGGTCGGTCCGCTGCGAGAAGCCCTTGACGGACATCTTCGCCTTGAAACCGAACATCTTCTCGATGTCGATCTCGGTGTTCGGCCCGTCGGCCAGGCTGGCCCCGCCATCCGCCATCGGAACTTTCCTCATTCGCTGCGCCGCGGCACGTTCTAGGGCGGCCCCCGAAGCGGCGCAAGCCGGGCCGGCGCGTCGCGCCCGCCTCAGGCGAAGTTGCGCGAGGCCTTCAGCTGGTCCCAGGCCCAGAGCACGTCGCGCAGGCGCTTCTCGCCGCCGCGCTTGCCGCCGTTCCGATCGGGGTGGAGATCCTGCACCAGTTGGCGGAAGCGACGGCGAAGCTCGGCGCGGCGTGTCTCCGGGCCCATGCCGAGGATGTCGAGCGCGCTGCGTTCGTTCTTCGGCAGGAGCCGGGCGCGGGAGGGGGCGCCCTGCTTCGCGCCGCCGCCGCGGTTGATCGTGGCGTTGTCGCCGAGCGCCTCGAACGGGTCATTGAGGCCCTCGCGCGCCCAGGCGCGGCCGTCGACATGGGCAGCGCCGCCGGCGTTCGCGCCGCTCATCCGCCATGTCGGGCGGTCCCATCGCATGTCGCGGCGCATCTGCGCGTCGACCTCGGCCTCGGTCCAGCCTTCGTAGTAGTTCCAGGCGCGGTTGTGCTCGCGGATATGGTCCTCGCAGAGCCACATGTAGTCGAACAGGTCCGCCTTCGAGCGCGGCGCGCGGAATAGGCCGGGGGACTGGCAGCCGGCCCGGTCGCACTTGCGCGCATCCGACGCCGTCTCCCCCGACATCCCGCGCAGACGCGCCCGCCGACGTTTGTCGGCGGAGACGGAGATGTCGTAGTCGAAGGGCGAGCGGGCGGTCATGGTCCTTTCCGGCGCTTTCGCGAGTCAGCCCGTTAGAATAAGCCGTGCTGCGTTGCAGCCAAGTTGCAAACGGACGCGGCCGCGCGCCGCTGGCGGGAGACGGCCATGAACACCGCACAAACCATCGAGGCGAAGCTTCGCGCCGCCTTCGCGCCGGCGCTGCTGGAGGTGATCGACGAATCGCACCAGCACGCCGGCCATTCCGGCTGGCGGGAAGGCGGCGAGACGCATTTCCGGGTGCGGATGAAGGCGGCCGCCTTCGGCGAGATGAGCCGCGTCGCGCGGAGCCGCGCCGTCCACGCGGCGCTGGCGGAGGAGCTGGCGGGCGGCGTTCACGCGCTCGCGCTCGAGCTCGACGCCGCTTGATGCCGCGCCGCTTCGGGGCGAGACTCGCGGCGGAGCGGATGCGGAGGCGGGCGTGAGGCTGGCGATCGCGGGCGCGGCGGCGCTCATGCTGTCGGGATGCGTGGTGACGACCGTCGTCGACACTGCGGTGGACGTGACGACGACGGTGGTGGGCGGCGCGGTCGACGTCACTGTCGGCGCGGTCGAGACCGTCGCCGACGCCGTCACGGGCGACGACTAAGCCCTATTCCCGCTTGGCGCCGCCAAGAGACGGGGTGTCCCGGCCCGGCGCCTCACGGGTCGCCGGCGCCGCGGGCGAATGCGCGCCTACGCTCATGAACGGGTCCCGCGGCTCTGACGGGTCCCGCGGGGCGGGGCGCTGGGATTGCGACTGGCTCTGAGCCGGGGCGGCGGGCGCGACGAGGCGGGCCCCCTCCGCCGGCCGGCGGAACACCAGCACGGCGCGCCAGACCGATTTCGCTTTCGAGAAGAGGCCGCCGCCTTCCTCGACCGGCAGGCTGTCGGCCCGGAGATATTCCCAGCCGTCGCGCGCCTCGGCGGCGATCAGCTCGCCCATCGCATGGGCGAGGCGCGCCTCCGGCCCGCCGACTCCACGCACCTTCGGCGCCTTCGTCGGCGCCGGCACGGTCTTGTAGGTCCAGCCGCCCATTTGGTTCCTCCCCCGGCGGATTCGCTCGCCCACCCGTTCCTATTCAACCGGAGCCGGCGCGCGAGGGGAAGGGCGCCGCATCCAGACCGAGGTCGGCCGGTCATATCCCTCATGCGCGCTCTCGCCGGACCGCGCGAATCCCATGGCGGCGAAAGCGGCGTGGTTCTCGGCAAGCTCGATCCGGGTCTGCAGCGAGAGGCCGCAAAGCCCGCGCCGCATCGCCTCGTCCTCCGCCGCCTCGACCAGCGCCCGGCCGAGCCCGCGGCCGCGCCATGCCCCATCGACCGCGAGCTTGCCGAGATAGAGGTCTTCGCCCTCCACCTTGGTCGAGACATAGCCGACCGGGCGCCCCTCCGCCTCGATGAGGAAGGCGGCGCAGCCGGCCGCCTCGGCGGCGAAGATCTCCGGCGTCCAGCGCGCGATGGAGGAGGGCGGGTCCACCCGCCCCTCCATGTAGGAGAAGGCGCCTGCGACGAGCGCGCGGATCGCGGCCCAGTCCTCCGCCGCGCCGGCGCGGCGCACCGGCGGCAGCGCGGCCCGCTTCTCCATGAAGCGGCTGTGCGGGTCGGCGGCGTAGTCGCCGAAGGGCCCGCAGTCCCGGAAGCCGAAGCCGCGATAGAGCCGGTGCGCCTCATGCAGGAGCGAGCCGGTCTCCAGCCGGAGGAGCGGCAGCGCGCGCGCCGAGGCCGCGGCCTCCAGGACAGTGAGGAGCTTTCGCGCCACGCCGCGGCCCCGCGCCGCCTCGGCGACGAACATCGACTTCACCTCGCCATAGCCCCGCTTCGCGGCGAGCGCGGCGGTTCCGAGCGCGGCGCCCTCCGCCTCGGCGAGGAAGAAGCGGATGTCGGGCGTCGCCAGTTCGTCCAGCGAGAGGAAATGGTTGCTCTCGGCCGGGAAGAGGCTCCGCATCAGCGCGTGGCTCCGGCCGAGAAGTTCGGCCGGGCCCGGCTCCCGCGGGTCGGCGGGGCGGATGATGAGGGGCGGGCGGGTCATGCAGCGGCTCCGTCGAAAGCGCCGCCATCTCGGGGGCGGCGGCGCGGCGCTGTCAATCGGGCGCTCGGAACCCGATCAGCTCCGCAAAGCCCTCCACCGGCTCCCGCTCCGTGCGGAGCGTGTTGATCGGGTGCTCCTCGTCCATGAAGCCGATGCCGAGGCCGCAGAAGAGCATCAGGTTCTCCGGCGCCCCGGTAGCGCGGATCACTTCCTCGGCCCAGAACGCCCAGGCCTCCTGCGCGCAGGTGTGGAGCCCTTCCTCGCGGGCGGCGAGCATGAGCGACTGAAGGAACATACCGGCGTCGGCCCATTGCGGCGGGCCCATCGTGCGGTCGAGGAAGAGGAAAAGGCCGACCGGCGCGCCGAAGAACTCGAAATTGCGGCGGAACTGGCGAAGCCGGCCCGGCCGGTCCGACCGCTCGACGCCGATCGTGGCGTAGAGGTCTTCGCCGCATTTCTTTCGGCGGGCGTGATAGGGCTCGATCAGCGGCTCGGGATAGACGTCATATTCCGAGGGGCGGCCCATCGGGTGATCGGCAATCGCCGCCGCCACCTCCGCCTTCAGCCGGTCGAGCGCCGCGCCGGCGAGGACCCAGACGCGCCAGGGCTGCAGGTTGCCGCCCGAGGGCGCCTGCCTGGCGAGATCGAGCAGGCGGCGGATCGTCGCCTCCGGCACCGGGTCCGGCCGGAAGGCGCGGCAGGAGATGCGGCTTGTCAGCGCTTCGGAAACCTTCATTCGTCGTCTATCCTCTTGCCTTCGAGATCGCGCGCGGCGCGCGCCCGATCCGCTTCCTCCGCCGCCTTCTCGCCCTTGGTGCGACCATGCCGGGCGGCCTTGCCGTCCGCCTCCGCGCGGGCCTCGCTCCGGGCCTTCGCCTTTCGCGCCTGCCGCAGGTTGACGATCTTCGCCATCCCCCCTCCTAGCTGCTCGCAAAGCGCCAATGGGCGAGGACGGCGCCGCCCTCCCAGCCCTTCGGCCCGGCTCGCTCCGTCATGATCCTGAGCGCCTCGCCTTCCGGCCCGAGCGCGGGCAGCCTGTCGGTGTCCCGCCCGCGCGCCTCGACAAGGAGCCGGCCCGACGGCGCGAGGCGGGTCTTGAGGCCTGCGAGGTCTTCCGGCAGGCCGGAATGGAACACCGCGTCGAACGCGCCGGAGGCGCTTTCGGCGACGGCGAGCCGCGGCGCGCCGAGCGCGGCGGCCTGCTCCGAGACGCCATCGGGCGCGGCGCCGATCACCGTCGCCTCCGCATCCCGCGCGGCGCGAAGCCAGTCGATCGCCAGAGCCGCCGCGCCGGGCCCGAACGCGAGAAGCCGCGCGCCGCGGCGCGGCCAGAGAAAGGCGAGCGCGGCGGCGCGCGCCGCCTCCGGCGCCGCGTCCAGCCCGGCGAGCGCCGCATCGGGCAGAAGCCGCGGCCAGAGCGCGGCGCCCGGGTCGGCGCGGCATTCGACGGCGAGGGTGATGAAGTCGGGGCAGGGGGCGGACCAGTCCCTCGCCCGGCCCTCGATCCGCCGCGCCTTCGGCCCGCCGAGGGCGTGGAGCGCGACGATGCGGCTCTCGCCGTAGCCGTTGTCGGTCAGAAGCCGGGCGAGCGCCGGCGCCGCCTCCGCCCCGGGGACGAGCACGAGAAGCCGCGCGCCCGGCGCGAAATGGCGGATCGCCGCGTCCGGCGAACGGCGGAGGAGCGCGAGCGTCTCCACGTCGGCGAGGCTCCAGCGCATCTCGGCCGCGGCGCGCTGGAAAACGGAAAGCGCCGGGTGGTAGCGGATCTCCTCCCCCGGGATCTCCTTCAGGAGCCGGGCGCCGACCGAATACCAGAGCGGGTCTCCGGTCACGAGCATGACGGGCCGGTTCGCCCGCTCCGCCCTTAGCGCCGCCGCGACGCCGCCGAGCGCCTTCGGCCAGCCGATGCGGCGCGCCGGGATCGGCAGCTCCGGCCAGCGGTCCCCGCCCATCACCACGCCGGCGGCCTCGAGCGCGGCGCGCGCCGCGGGCGAAAGGCCGGCGAGCCCGTCTTCGCCGATGCCCACCACGTCGAGCCAGGGTTCGCTCACAGCCGGTCCCTCAACGAATACCAGAGCATGGCGAGGACGAGGAGCGGATGGCGGAGCGCCGGCCCGCCCGGGAAGCGCGGCGTCGGGACCGAGGCCATCACGTCCCATTTCTCCGCCTGCCCGGCGATGGCGTCGGCGGCGAGCTTGCCGGCCAGCGTCGCCAGCGCCACGCCCTGGCCGGAATAGCCGGAGGCGGAAAGGATCGTCGGCGCAATCCGCGCGAGATGCGGCAGGCGGCTCATGGTGATGGCGAGCGTGCCGCCCCAGGCGTAGTCGATCTTCACATCGGAGAGGCCCGGATAGATCGAGAGCATCCGCTTCCGTACGAAACCCTTCAGATCCTGCGGGAAGCGCCAGCCGTAACTCTCGCCGCCGCCGAAAAGAAGCCGGTGGTCCGCGCTCAGGCGGTAATAGTTGACGACGAACTTGCTGTCGTCCACCGCCATGCCGTAGGAGATCAGATCCCGCGCCCGCGCCGCGCCGAGCGGCTCGGTCGCGAGGATGAAGTTGTTGATCGGCATCACCCGCTGCGAGACCTCGGGCGCCAGGCCGCCGAGATAGCCGTTGCAGGCGAGTAGGACATGATCCGCCACCACCGCGCCGCCTGCGGTCTCCACCACCGGTTTCGCGCCGCGGCGGATCGCGGTGACTTCCGACATCTCGTGGAGCGCGGCGCCCGCCGCGGCCGCGGCATGGGCGAGGCCGATGGCGAAGTTGAGCGGGTGAAGATGCGCGGCGCTCGGGTCCACGGCGCCGCCGAAATAGGCCGGGCTGCCGACCAGCGCGCGAAAGTCGTCGCCTTCGAGATATTCGGTCTCATGGCCGTAGACGCGGCGCATGTGTTCGACCTCTTCGCGAAGCTCGGGGAGGAAGCGCCGCCGGTGCATCGCGTGGATGACGCCGGGCCGGAGGTCGCAGTCGATCGCGTGCCGGGCGATGAGCGCCTTCACCAGCGCGTTCGCCTCCTGCGCCAGGTCCCAGAGGAGGCGCGCCTTGGCGGCGCCCAGCATGGATTCGAGTTCGGCCTGCCCGAGCCGCTGGCCGGCGCCGACCTGCCCGCCGTTCCGCCCTGAGGCGCCCCAGCCGACACGATGCGCCTCCAGCAGCGCCACGCGAAAGCCGCGCAAGGCGAGATGAAGCGCGGCGGAAAGGCCCGTATAGCCGCCGCCGACGATGCAGACATCGGCGCGCACGCGCCCTTCGAGCCGGGGCGCGGGCGGGCGCGCGGCCGCCGTCGCCGCATACCAGGAGGGCGCGTCGATCCCTGCGCCGTCATTGGCGTAGAGAAGGTTGAGGGCCATGCGAGGCTCCGGCGCGGCGGGTCGGGG
>CALFYQ010000330.1 GCA_937952085.1 uncultured Paracoccaceae bacterium
CTACGCGACGCGGCGGCGCATCCCGCTGATCGGCGTCGCCAGCCGGCCGGAAAGCGCGCTCTGCCGCGCGGCGACGGTCGCGCTCCTCCTGCCGCGGGCGGAGGAGGCCTGCCCGGCCGGGCTCGCCCCCACCACCTCCACCACGCTGACCATGGCGCTCGGCGACGCGCTCGCCGTGGCGCTGATGGAGCGGCGCGGCTTCACCGCCGAGATGTTCCGGGAGTTCCACCCCGGCGGCGCGCTCGGCGCGCGGCTGGTGAAGGTCTCCGAGATCATGCACCGGGGCGCGAAGATGCCGCTCGTCACGGCGGAGACGCCGATGAAGGAGACGCTGATCGAGATGACCTCGAAGGGCTTCGGCATCGCGGGCGTGGTGGACGCTTCGGGCCGGCTGACCGGGGTCATCACCGACGGCGATCTTCGGCGCAACATGGAGAAGCTCCTCGACAGCCGCGCCGGCGACGTGGCGACGAAGACGCCCGCCACCATCGCGCCCGACACGCTCGCCTCCGCCGCGCTCGGCCGGATGAACGACCCGGCGCGGCCGCTCACCTGCCTCTTCGTCGTCGATCCGGAGGACGCGACCGGCGCGCCGGTCGGCGTCATCCACATGCATGACGCGCTCCGCGCCGGCGTCACGTGAGGAATGAGAGGCGGCGAAGGCTGATCGTCGGGGCCGCGAAGATCGGCCTGCCGCTCTTCGCGCTCGGCGTCTTCGCCGCGCTCTTCGTCTTCAACGGCGCCCGCTACGATGCGCGGATCAGCTTTGACGGAATCGACCCGTCCTCGCTCTCCGAAGGTCTGAAGATCCTCAACCCCCGCTTCACCGGCGCCACCCGGAAGGGCGAACCCTTCACCGTCTCCGCCGCCTCGGCGCTACCGAACGGGCCGAAGCCGACGCGGATCGAGCTCGAGGACGCGAAGGGCGAAATCGCGCTCGCGGACGGGCGGAACGTGACCGCCACGGCGAAGGGAGGCGTGCTTCTGCCGAAGGCGAACGAGGTGCGGCTTTCCGGCGGCGTGCGGATCGAGACCTCGGACGGGTATCGGCTCACCGCGCCGGAGGCGGCGCTCTTCGCCGACGAGGACAAGGTCACCGCCGAGGGCGGCGTCGAGGCGGAAGGGCCGCTCGGGCGGATCACCGCGGAGCGGCTGCGCGCCACCCGCGGCGAAGCGGGCGAAGGCGCCTACATATGGTTCGAGGAACGGGTTAAGGTCCGCATCGATCGGCCGGATGCGGAGCGGGGTTAGGAGCTGTCTATGACGTCGGGGATCGTGCGCCGCGGAGCCGCCGCGCTTCTTTGCATCGCCCTCGCCGGCGGGGCGGCGGCGCAGTCGAAAGGGCCGTTCGGCGGCTTCCGGCATGACCGGACCCAGCCGATCGAGATCGCCGCGGACAGCCTCGAAGTGCAGGAGGCGGAGAATCTGGCGATCTTCCGCGGCTCCGTCGTCGCCGGGCAGGGCACGATGCGGCTGACCGCGGACGAGCTTCGCGTCACCTATGGCTCAGGCGGCGGCGCCACCGGGCAGATCCGCCGGATCGAGGCGAAGGGCAAGGTGTTCCTCGCCAATGGCGACGAGACGGCGGCGGGCGAGACGGCGGAATACGACGTCGCCGGCGGCTCGATCCGCATGACTGGCGCGGTGACGCTCACCCAGGGCGGCAACGTGGTGAAGGGCGGCGCGCTGACCATCGACCTCAATTCCGGACAGGGAAAGGTCGACGGCGCCGGCGGCCGCGTGATGAGCGTCTTCACCCCCGCCGCGCCGAAGGAGCCGGCCAAGGCGGCCGACTGATCGTGGCCTCCGAGCAGGAGCCCGAAGGGCTGATCGCGCGCGGCCTCGCGAAGAGCTATCGCGGGCGGCAGGTCGTGCGCGGTGTGGACCTGACGCTCGGCCGCGGCGAGGCGGTCGGCCTTCTCGGCCCGAACGGCGCCGGCAAGACCACCACCTTCTACATGATCACCGGCCTCGTGACGCCGGATAGCGGGCGCATCCAAATCGAGGGCGAGGACGTCACGCGCCTGCCGATGTATCGCCGCGCCCGGATGGGGCTCGGCTACCTGCCGCAGGAGGCGTCGATCTTCCGGGGCCTCACCGTGGAGGGGAACCTCCGCGCGGTTCTCGAGCTCGCCGTCTCCGATTCGGCCGAGCGGGAGGCGCGTCTCGAATCGCTTCTCGCCGAATTCGGCGTCGAGAGGCTCCGCGGCGCACCCGCCACCTCGCTCTCCGGCGGCGAGCGTCGGCGGGTCGAAATCGCCCGCTGCCTCGCCGCGGATCCGGCATTCGTTCTTCTGGACGAACCATTTGCGGGGGTGGACCCCATCGCCGTCGCAGATATCCGCACTCTCGTCAAACATCTGAAAGATCGAGGGATCGGTGTCTTGATCACCGACCACAACGTGCGAGAGACTTTGGAAATCATTGATCGGGCA
>CALFYQ010000331.1 GCA_937952085.1 uncultured Paracoccaceae bacterium
ACCCCTCGGTGAGCTCGAGCTTGAGCAGCATGTTGAAGCGGGAGTTCTGGAACGTGCCGATGGCGCGGCCGAAGGCCCGCCGCTCCTGGATGTAGTCCATGGTGATGTCGAAGGCCCGCTCGGCCCGGGCGAGGAAGCCGACGGCGCCGATCAGCCGCTCCTCGGCGAGGTTCGTCATCATGATCTTGAACCCGGCCCGCGGGTCCCCGAGCACGTTCGCCTTCGGAACCTTCACTTCGTCGAAATAGAGTTCGGCCGTGTCCTGCGAATGAAGGCCGACCTTCTTCAGGTTGCGGCCGCGGCTGAAGCCGTCCCAGCCGTCCTCGACGAGGAAGAGGCCGATCTCGTGGCTCTTCTCCGGATTGGTCCGCGCCGCGACGACGACGAGCCCGGCGAGAAAGCCGTTCGAGATATAGGTCTTCGAGCCGGAGAGAACCCAATGGTCCTCCTTCTCGACGGCGCGGGTCGAGACCGCGGCGAGGTCCGAGCCGGCGCCCGGCTCCGTCATCGCGATGGCGAGGATCGTCTCGCCGGAGACGGCGCCCGGCATGTATTTCCTGCGCTGCGCGTCGGAGGCGAACTTCTGTAGGTAGGGCCCGACGATCCGGTTGTGGAGCCCGAGGAAGAAGCCGGATTCCCGCGGCCCGATCTCCTCGCAGAGGATCATGTCATAGCGGAAATCGTCGAGCCCGAGCCCGCCATACATCTCGTCCGCATACATGCAGAGAAAGCCCTGCGCGCCGGCGCTCCGCCAGATCTCGCGGCTGACCGAGCCTTCCTCGCGCCAGCGTTCCGAATGCGGAAAGATCTCCGTCTCCGCCCAGGCGCGGACGGACTTGCGGAAGATCTCGTGCTCTTCCTCGTAGATGGTGCGCTTCAGCACGCGGGGCCTCCCGGCGAAGGCGGGCGGGGCGTCGCCGCCCCGCCCGGGTCTTCACTTGATGGTCTTGTCCAGCTTCCAGCTGCCGTTCTCGATCTCGGAAACGAAGATCTCCTCGGCGCCGACATGGTCGTCCTTGCTGAAGCTGACCGTGTTGGCGGAGATCGGATCGGAATAGTTCAGCGTCTCCATCGCGGCGATGAAGCCCTCCCGCGTCAGGTTCGGGCCGGCCGCCTTCAGCGCCTCGACCATCAGCTGCGCCGCGGACCGGCCGAGCAGCGCGCCGGTGCCCGGATAGTCCTGCCCGGTCGCCTCCTTGAACTCCTTCACCCATTCCGCGACCTCCGGCTCGCCGAGCCGGGCCTCGAGGTCCTGCCAGCCGGCGCCGGCGTAGACGCCGCCCATCACGCCCTGCTGCGCCAGGCCCTTGGCGACAACGGTGTGAAAGCCCGCGCTGGAGAGCAGGAACTTCACGTCGTCCATGCCGAGCTTCTGCGCCGTCGAGATGGCGTTGATGAGCTGGCTGATGCCGAGCGCCATCGCCACCGTGTCGCAGCCCGATTCCTTCACCTTGCCGAGCGCGCCGGTGAAGTCGCTCTCATCCGGCTTGTGGGAGATTTCGGCCCCCATCGAGAGGCCCTTCTCCGCCGCCGCGTCCTTCACCGCGGCTTCGATCTCCTTGCCGAAGTCGGTCGGCAGCAGCATCGTGCAGAACTTCTTCGCGCCCTTCTCGTCGGCAAGATAGCTCGCGGTCGCCTTCACGGCGTCGTAGTAGGAGGCGGTGCCGGAGAACTTCCACGGAGCCGGCGGGTCGATCATCTGCCGCGCCGCGCTGAGCGGCGAGACGTTGGGGATGCCCTTCGGCTCCATCAGCTGGAACATCGCGATGTTGTGCGGCGTGCCGAGGCTCATCAGCATCGCGAAGACCTCGTCGCGGTTGATGAGCTTGTTGGCGGCCTGAACCGCCTTCGGCACCTGATAGCCGTGATCCTCGACGATGTAGGTGATCTTCCGCCCGTGGACGCCGCCGGCGGCGTTGACCTTGGCGAAATAGGCGTTGATCGCCGCCACCGCCGGCACCGAGAAGGGCGCGAAGATGCCGGAAAGATCGTGCGCGCCGCCGATCTTGATCTCGGTGTCGGTCACGCCCGGGGTCTGCGCGAATGCGGGCGCCGCAAGCCCGATCGCCGCCGCGGCGGCGAGCGCCGTCAATCGTTTCATGGTCATTCTCCCTTTCTCGCCCGCCGGAACGTTCGCCGGCCGGTCAGTACATGCTGTCGATCAGCGCCGCATGGCGCTGGTTCACGAAGCTGCGCTTCAGCTTCATGGTCGGCGTCAGCTCCTCGTCCTCCGCGGTCAGGAGGATGTCGATGAGCCGGAAATCCTTGATCTGCTCGACCTGCGCGAAATCGCGGTTGGTCTCCGTCACCACGCCGCCGATCAGCTCCCGCACCTCTTTCGCGCGGGTGAGCGAGGCGAAGTCGGAATAGTGGATCGCCCGGTCCTGGGCGAACTTCTCCACGTTCTCCTGGTCGATCATGATGAGGCAGGTGAGGTATTTGCGCCGGTCGCCGATCACCACCGCGTCGG
>CALFYQ010000332.1 GCA_937952085.1 uncultured Paracoccaceae bacterium
GCGGCGCCCAGCGGCAGGTCAGGCCCTCCAGATCGGGCGCCTCGTCCTCCTCGCCGGCGGCGAGCGCCGCCGGGTCGCCTTCCGAGCGCTTCATGATCTCATCGACGCGGGTGAGGCCGCCGCCCGCGAACATGGCGAGATGGTTCTTCTCGTTCAGCGCGAGGCGGAGGATGCGAAGGTCGAACCCCTCCCGCCGGAGCCGCGCCACCGGCACCGTGACGGCGCGGAGCGAGAGCCCGTAGATCCGCTCGGCGTGGCGCTGGAGGCGGCGGAGCGCGGCCGCCCCTGTCTCGGCGAGACGACCGGGCACCGCCACCGCCCCGCCGTCGCCGCCGAAGACGAAGGGCAGGTCCTCCCCGCGGCAGGCGTTCAGCACGGCCGTGATCACCGCCGCCCCGAGCATGTTCACCGCCTTGTAGCGGCCCGCCGCGATCGCCCGGCCCGAGCCGACGATGTCGCCGGCCAGGACCACCCAGTCATCCGGCGCCGGCGCATAGGCGCCAAGATCGGCGACGGCCGCGAAATCCCGGAACGGGGGCAGGTCCGCGTAGAATCGGTCATCTTCGGCGCTCGTCATGCGGCCGGACTATGCACGATCCGGAGCGCAAGGCGCGCGTTGGCGACAGGGCTGCCGAACAGACCCGATGGCGCGAGCCGGTTCACGTCGGATGGATGTGGAGGTGAGATGGCGCGCCGAGGAGGATTCGAACCCCCGACCCCCAGATTCGTAGTCTGGTGCTCTATCCAACTGAGCTATCGGCGCCCTGCGCGGAGGCTCTTTCCGCGCGCCGGTCCCAATATAGGGGGGCGCGGCGGGGCGCAAGGGGCGCGGGAAAGGATTTGACAGGCCGAGCGGCGGGGGCGTTCTCTCGGGCCTCGAAGATGTCGGGGTCCGGGATGGGATACGCCGCGCCGCGGGCGCTGGATGAGGCGCTGGCGCTCTTGGCCGCCGAGGCGGGGCCGGCCGTCGCCGGCGGCACCGATCTCTACCCCTCGCTCGGAGAGCAGCCGGTGCCGCCCGGGCTCGTCGATCTGACCGGGCTGCCGGAACTTCGGGGAATTGCCCGCGAGGGCGGTTTCTGGCGGATCGGGGCGGGGGAAAGCTGGGCCGCAATCGCGGCGCTTCCGTTCCCGCCGGGCTTCGAGGGGCTGCGCGAGGCGGCGCGCGTGGTAGGCGGCGCGCAGATCCAGAACGCGGGGACCATCGGCGGCAATCTCTGCACCGCCTCGCCGGCGGCGGACGGGGTTCCGCCGCTCCTCACGCTCGGCGCGGAGGTCGAGATCGCGGGGCCGGGCGGGCGTCGTCGGTTGCCGCTCGACGAGTTCCTGCTCGGGCCGCGACGGACTGCGCTCCGGGCGGGAGAGATCCTCCTCGCCATTCTGATCCCGGAGCCTCCGTCAGGCGTCGGCGCCGCATTCGAGAAGCTTGGCGCCCGGACGCATCTCGTCATTTCCATCGTGTCCGCCGCGGCGCTGGTCTCGCCGGGGCCGGGCGGCCGGATCGCCGAGGCGAGGATCGCCATCGGCGCGGCCTCGCCGGTCGCGCGGCGGCTGACGGCGCTCGAGGCCCGGCTCGCCGGCGCGGATCCCTCGGCGCTAAACGCTCCGGGTTTCGTGACATCGACCGACGTCGCGCCGCTTGCGCCGATCGACGACGTGCGGGCCACGGCGGCCTATCGGCGCGAAGCGGCGGCCGAACTGGCGCGGCGGGCGCTTCTCTCCGCGGCGCGGCGCGCGGGGCTCGCGCCATGAACGAGCGGGCCGCGGGGATCGTCGCCTTCACGCTGAATGGGGCCGAAGCCGCAACCTCGCCGCGCCCGGCGGAGCGCCTGTCGGAGACGCTGCGGGAGCGTCTCGGCGCGCGGGAAGTGAAGGTCGGCTGCGATGCGGGAGATTGCGGCGCCTGCACCGTGCTGCTCGACGGCGCGCCGATCTGCGCCTGCCTCACGCCGGCGCGGCGTGCCGAGGGGCGGCGGGTCGAAACCGTGCGCGGCATCGTCGAGAGCGCCGAGGGCCGGGCGCTCGCCGCCGCCTTCGCGGCGCGGGGCGCGGCGCAATGCGGGATCTGCACGCCGGGCATGATGGTCGCCGCAGCGGCGCTTCTCCGCGCGCCCGGGCCGAAAGGCGCGGCGGCGATCGAAAGGGCGCTCGGCGGCGTCCTCTGCCGCTGCACCGGCTATCGGAAGATCATCGACGCGGTCGCGGATGCGGCGGCGGGCCGGGCCTCGCCGACGGAGACCGGGGGGATCGGCGCGGCGCGCGCTAGGCTCGACGGGGCGGCGAAGATCGACGGGCGGGAGCGGTTCGGCGACGACGTGGCGCCGGAGGGCGCGCTCGTCCTCAAGGCGATCCGGAGCCCCTGGCCTCGCGCCGCCTTCGCTTTTGGCGACCTCGCGGCATGGAAGGCGGCGCGGCCCTGGGTCGCCGCGGTGCTGACCGCGGACGATATCGAGGGCGAGAACCGCTTCGGCGTGATCCCGCCCTTCGCCGACCAGCCGGCCTTCGCGGCGGGCGAGGCGCGGTTCCGCGGCGAGGCGGTGGCGGCCGTGGTTGGCGAGGCGGAGGCGATGGCGGGCTTCGACCCGGCCGGGTTTCCGGCGACCTGGACGAAGCTGCCGGCGACGGAAAGCCCCATGGCGGCGCAGGCGGCGGGCGCGGCGCTTCTCCACGAGGGCCGGGCGGGGAACGTGATGTGCCGCGGCCTTGTCGCGAAGGGCGACGCTGCGGCGGCGCTCGCCGGGGCGGCGCATGTCGTCGAGGGCGAATTCGGGACAGCCTTCGTCGAGCACGCCTACATCGAGCCGGAAGCAGGCTTCGCCGAGATGGTGGAGGGCCGGCTCCACCTTCACGCCTGCACCCAGGCGCCCGGCATGGACCGGGAGGCGCTGGCGGCGATCCTCGGCTGGCCGGAGGAGCGCATCCGCATCGTCCCGACCGCAACGGGCGGCGGCTTCGGCTCGAAACTCGACCTCTCTCTCCAGCCCTATCTCGCGCTCGGGGCGATCCGCACGGGGCGCCCGGTTCGCATGGCCTACAGCCGCGGCGAGTCGATGCGCTCCACCACCAAGCGGCACCCGGCGCGGATGCGGGTGCGGATCGGCGCGGACGCGGAGGGGCGCATCGCCGGGCTCCATTTCACCGGCGAGTTCGACACGGGCGCCTACGCCTCCTGGGGGCCGACTGTGGCGAACCGCGTGCCGGTCCACGCTTCCGGCCCTTATCTGGTGCGTGACTATCGCGCCGAGAGCGCGGCGATCCACACCAACAACCCGCCTTCGGGCGCCTTCCGCGGCTTCGGCGTGCCGCAGGCCGCGGTGGCGGTGGAGCAGTTGCTTGACGATCTGGCGGCGAAGCTTGGGTTGGACCCGCTGGAGTTTCGCCTCCGGAATGCGCTCCGGAACGGAGAGCCGACCGTCACCGGGCAGGTCTTCGGGCAGGGCGTCGGCATCGCCGCCTGCCTCGAGGCGCTGCGGGGGCCGTGGGCGGAGCAGCGCGCCGCTGCGGCCGCGTTCAACGCGGCGAGCGTGAGCCCGCTTCGACGCGGCGTCGGGCTGGCGGCGGGCTGGTATGGCTGCGGCAACACCTCGCTGCCGAACCCGTCGACGATCCGCGCCGGGGTGACGCCGGAGGGGCGGATCGTGCTCCACCAGGGCGCGGTCGATATCGGGCAGGGCGCGAACACGGTGATCCCGGCGATCTTCGCCGAGGCGCTTGGCGTGCCGGTCGAGGCGCTGACCGTGCTCGGCGCCGACACCGACATCACGCCGGACGCCGGCAAGACCTCAGCTTCCCGGCAGACCTTCGTCACCGGCGCCGCGGCGCTCCGGGCGGGGCGGGCGCTCCGCGCGCGGCTCCTCGCCCTCGCCAACGCCGGGGACGCCGCGCGGATCGAGGCGAGGCCGGAGGGGCTGAGCGTGATCGAGGCCGGTGCGGCGCGGCGCCCGGCCCTCGCCGCCGACCCGGAGGACCGGTTCGGCTATGCGCTTCGGGTCGAGGAGAGCTACGATCCGCCGACCAAACCGCTCGACGCGCTGGGGCAGGGGGAGCCCTACGCCCAGTTCGGCTACGCCGCGCAGATCGCCGAGGTGGAGGTGGACATGGCGCTTGGAACCGTGCGCCCGCTCGGCTTCGTCGCCGCCCACGATGTGGGCCGGGCGATCAACCCGCTTCTCGTCGAGGGGCAGGTGGAGGGCGGGATCGCGCAAGGTTTGGGCATGGCGCTGATGGAGGAATACATTCCCGGCCGCACCGAGAACCTGCATGACTACCTGATCCCGACCGTCGGCGACGTGCCCCCCATCGAGACCATCATCGTGGAGGAGCCGGACGCGCACGGCCCCTTCGGCGCCAAGGGGCTCGGCGAGCACGCCCTGATCCCGACCGCGCCGGCGCTCCTCAACGCCATCGCCCACGCCACCGGCGCGCGCGTCGCGCAGCTTCCCGCCACGCCCTCCCGCCTTTTCGCCGCCATCCGGGCCCGCCATGAACAGCCCTGACCCCGTCGCCTCCGACAAGATCCGGTGCGACGCCTGCCCCGTCCTCTGCTACATCGCCGAGGGCCGCGCCGGCGCCTGCGACCGCTACGCCAACCAGGGCGGTCAGCTCGTCCGACTCGATCCGCTGACCGCGATCGAGCGCGGCGCCCCGGCCGTGCCCTTCCTCGAATGCGGCTGGGACGGGAACCCGATCGCGTCCCGCCCCTTCCTCACCGCGGTCGGCGCCGGCACGACCTATCCGGACTACAAGCCCGCGCCCTTCATCGTTTCGGAGGAGGTGGAGGGGGTGGAGATGGTGACGGTCGTCACCGAGGGGATCTTCTCCTATTGCGGCGTGAAGGTGAAGATCGACACCGACCGGCACATCGGCCCCGAACGCGCGCTCGTCCGCGCGGGGGGCGAACCGGTCGGCCATGTCACCACCACCGAATACGGCTCGAAGATGCTGTCGCTCGGCGGGGTGGAGCACCTGACCGGCGGCGGAAAGGCCGAAGGCCGCGTCACCTGCGAGACGCTGCTCAAGCTCTGCAACAAGGAGGAGGTGACGCTCGAGGTTGACGAGGGCGCGGCGATGACGATCCGCGCCGGGACCGCGCCGGTGATCGACGGCAAGCCTGAGGCGCTGATGCGCGTCGGCTGCGGCTCCGCCGCCATCGGCATGTTCGCGGTGCAGTGGGCGCCCCATGCCGACGAGGTGATCGTGGTGGACGACCACATCACCGGCGTCCTCTCCGAGCATCAGGCGGGCCGGATGCTGGGGCTGGAGCCGACCGGCATCCGCGTGAAGGGCCGCCGCTCCACGCCCGGCCGCTATTTCAAGGTGGCCGAGCCCGGCGCTGGTTGGGGCGGCACCAACGTCTCCGACCCGCTCGACATTCTCCTGCCCGCCGACAAGCGGAAGGCGAAGCCGGGGATGACGCTCTTCATGGTCTCGACCACCGGCGAGGATTCCGCCTTCTTCCGCCTCGACGAGGATCTCTTGCCGCGCGAGGAGGAGATCCCGCCCGCCCTCGTCGCCTCCGCCGAACGGGTGCGGGAGAATTGCGAGCCGGCGCTCGTCTCCGTTCTCTTCATGGCGGGGGCCGGCGGCTCGCTCCGCGCCGGCGTCACCGAGAACCCGGTCGGGCTGACCCGTTCGGTCCGGAACGCGCTCACCCAAGTCACCATCGGCGGCGCGCCGGCCTATCTCTGGCCGGGCGGCGGCATCACTGTAATGGCGGACGTGCTGGAGACGCCGGAGAACGCCTTCGGCTACGTCCCGACGCCGGCCCTCGTCGCGCCCGTCGAGTTCACCCTGCGGCGGGAGGATTTCGTCGCGCTCGGCGGCCATGCGGACCGGATCCGCCCGGTCTCCGAGGTGCTCGGCGGTGCGAAGCGCGTCTCCGCGCCGGTGGCGAGGGACCCGCGCGACCGACGCAATTTCCGGTGGGGGGCGTGAGGGAGCGGCCGCAGCGCGCCGTATTCCCCGACGGGCGGCTCGGCCTCCGTCACGGGCCGATCGAGCTTGTGATCGGAGCGGAAGGGCCGGCCCGCGCCGCCGCGCTCGAAGCCGCCGAGCGCCGCTTCGCGACGATCCTCGAAGAACTGGTCGCCGAATTGCCGCTGCTACGTCAGCCGCCCGCCGCGCTGCCCGAAGGGCCGACGGCCCGGCGCATGTGGGCGGCGGCGCGGCCGCACGCGGCCCGCGTCTTCGTCACGCCGATGGCGGCGGTCGCCGGCGCCGTGGCCGAGGAAATTCTCGCGGCGATGGTGGCTTCGGGCCCGCTCGTCAAAGCCTATGTGAACGACGGCGGCGACATCGCCCTCCATCTCGAAGCCGGCGCAACCTACGCCGCGGCGATCCGCGGGCTGGACGGGTCGGAACTCGGCCGCTTCACCATCCGGCCGGAAGACGGGATCGGCGGCGTCGCCACCAGCGGCCGCGGCGGGCGCTCCCTCTCGCTCGGGATCGGCGAAAGCGTCACCGCCCTCGCCGCCACCGCCGCCGCCGCGGATGCCGCCGCCACGCTCCTCGCCAATGCGGTGGACCTGCCGGGGCACAAGGCGATCCGCCGCGTCCCGGCTCGCGACCTCCAGCCCGACAGCGATCTCGGCGACCGGCCGGTCACCGTCGAGGTCGGGCCGATCACCGAGGCGGAGGCCGATGAGGCGCTCGCCCGAGGGTTCGCCGAGGCGGAATGGATGCGCGGGGCGGGCCTCATCCGCGGCGCGCTCCTCCATCTCCGCGGCCGCACCCGCATCCTTTCCCCCGATCCGAGCCTCGCAGATGCCTGAACCCACGATCCGCAAGACCCTTCTCATCGTAGAGGACACAGCCGCCGAGCTTGGACGGCCGGTCCCGCACCCGGTCCGCAAGGCGGCGGCGCTCGCGGTGATCGAGAACCCGTTCGCGGGCCGTTACGTCGAAGATCTGACCGACCTCATCGAGGCGGGCGCCGCGCTCGGCGAGCGGCTCGGCGCGATGGCGCTCGCGGGGCTCGCGGCTCCGGCCGAGGCGGTGGAGAGCTACGGCAAGGCCGCCCTCGTCGGCGAGGACGGGGAGATGGAGCACGCCGCCGCGCTCCTCCACCCGAAGCTCGGCGCGCCGCTCCGGGCTCTGATCGGCGGCGGCGCGGCGCTGATCCCCTCGGCCAAGGGGAGGGGCGCGCCCGGCCGGCTTTTCGACGTGCCCCTCGGCCACCGCGACGAGGCCTGGAGCCGGGCGCATTTCGATGCGATGATGGTCTCGGTTCCCGACGCGCCGCGCGCGGGCGAGATCGTCATCGCCGTCGCGCTCGCCATCGGCGGGCGGCCCTTCGCGCGGATCGGCGGGGCGGCGCCGAAACCGCGGAGCTGAACCGGCGCCCCTTGACCCCCGGGGGGCGCTCCGCGATATGCCGCCGCATTCCAATCGAGACCGGGGGAACGCCTGATGTCCGACGCCGCGACCGCCAAGAGGCCGGAGGCGAAGCGCCTCGCCGATGCGATCCGCGTCCTCGCCATGGACGCCGTCGAGGCCGCCAATTCGGGGCATCCCGGCATGCCGATGGGCATGGCCGACGCCGCGACCGCGCTCTTCCGCGATCATCTGAAGTTCGACGCCGCCGATCCGCACTGGCCGGACCGGGACCGGTTCGTGCTCTCGGCCGGCCACGGCTCGATGCTGCTCTAC
>CALFYQ010000333.1 GCA_937952085.1 uncultured Paracoccaceae bacterium
AGTCCCGCTATCAGCTCGTGGTGGACCGGGTCGCGCCCGCCGGCCTCGGCGCGCTGATGGCGCAGCTCGAAAAGCGGAAGGCCGCGCTCGCCGCCGAAGGGCTGTTCGCGGCGGAGCGGAAGCGGCCGCTCCCGTTCCTGCCGCGCGTGGTCGGCGTCGTCACCTCGCCCTCGGGCGCGGTGATCCGCGACATCCTTCACCGCCTCGCGGAGCGGTTCCCGATGGAGGTGCTGGTCTGGCCGGTGGCGGTGCAGGGGAAGGCCTGCGCCCCCGAAGTCGCCGCCGCCATCGCCGGGCTCAACGCGCTCCCCGTCGCCGGGCTGCCCAGGCCGGACGTCCTCATCGTCGCCCGCGGCGGCGGCTCGGTGGAGGACCTCTGGGGCTTCAACGAGGAGATCGTCGTCCGCGCCGCCGCCGCCTCCGGAATCCCCCTCATCTCCGCCGTCGGCCACGAGACCGACGTCACCCTCATCGACTTCGCCTCCGACCGCCGGGCGCCGACGCCGACCGCGGCTGCGGAGATGGCCGTTCCGGTCCGCGCCGAACTCGTCGCCCGCCTCGCCGATCTCTCCGCCCGGCAGGTCCGCGCCGAGGCTCGCGCCTTCGAGGAGCGCCGCCGCCGGCTCCGCGATCTCGGCCGCGCCCTGCCGCGGCCCGAGGCGCTGTTGGCCGAGGCCCGCCAGCGGCTCGACGCCGCCGCCGAGCGGCTCCCCCGCGCGCTCGACGCCCTCGCCGCGAAAAAGCGCCTCCGCCTCGGCGAGACCGGCTTCCGCCCGGCGCTGATCCGCGACCTGCTCCGCCAGGCGGCGCGCGATCTCGGCGCGAAGGCGGAGCGGCTCTCCCGCCGCCCGGCCGGCATCTCGGTGGAGATCGAGCGCGGTCGCGCCCGGCTCCTCCCCACCTCAGCCCGTCTCGTGCGGGCCGGCGGCGCGGTGGTGGAGGAACGGCGGCGGCGGCTCGAGGAAGCCCATCGCCTCCTCCTCTCGCTCAATCCGTACGCGCCGCTCGCCCGCGGTTATGCGATGGTGAAGGGCCCCGATGGCGTCATCTCCTCCGCGAAGGCGGTGGCGCCCGGCCTCGCCCTCACTCTCCGCTTCGCCGATGGCGAGGCCGCGGCGACGGGCGGCGCCGGGGGGGGAAGCGGCGGCGCGCCCGCGCGAAAGCCGCCGCCGCGCGCGAAGGGCGGGCAGGGCGTTCTGGACCTCTAGGGGCCTCGCCTCGCGACGGCCCCGCCGCGTGCGTTAACGAAAATATCCTTCGAAAACAGTATATTGCGTGGATTTCAACCCTGAAACGCCCAGCCGCGCCTCAATCCGCGAAGTTCGGCGCGCGCTTCTCCATGTTGGCCCGCACCGCCTCGATCTGGTTTGGCCGGCCGATGATCTCTCCCTGAAGAACCGCTTCGAGCCGGAGCGCGTCTTCCGGCGAAGCGGTCCAGCTTTCTTCGAGAAGGCGCTTGGCGCGGCGAACGGCGTCCGGGTTCTTGCCGGCGATGGCTTCCGCCGCCTCCCGCGCCGCGGCCAACGGGTCTTCCGCGATCCGCGTCACGAGGCCGAGCGCCAGCGCCTCCTCGGCGCCGACGATCCGGCCGGTCAGCACCAGATCCTTCGCCACGTCCATTCGCACCAGCCGGGGCAGGGAGGCGGTGAGCCCCATGTCGGGGATCAGCCCCCAACGCATCTCCATGATCGAGAAGCGAAGATCGGGCGCGGCGATGCGGATGTCCGCGCCGAGCGCGATCTGCGCCCCGCCGCCGAAGCAGACGCCGCGGAGAGCTGCAATCACCGGCCGGCCCAACTCCTGCCAGCAGCGCGCCGGCGCCTGGAATTCGTTCGCCGCGCTCCCCGGCATCCGCGTCATCAGCCGCGCGCCGAAATCGGCGCCGGAGGCGACGGCCCCGCGGAGATAGTCGAGGTCGATCCCCGCCGAGAAGTTCGCGCCCGCGCCGGTCAGTACGACGGTGCGCACCGCCTTGTCGGCGGCGATCTCCGCCGCGGCGCGCGGCAGGCCCGCGAAGACCGCGCCGTCGAGCGCGTTCATCTTCTCCGGCCGGTTGATCGTCACCTCGGCGACCGCGCCGGTCCGGGCGAGGGCGACGGAAGGGCTCTGGGCGGGGGCGTCGGACATCTCGGGTCTCCTCGGTTGGCGGGACCATAGCGCCGCCGCCCTCGCCCCGCCATCGCGGCCGCTTGCGCCGGGCGACGGCCGCGCTATGGAGGGGCGTCGAATCCGATGAAGAACCTTGCCCCTCTGAAGCAGCCCCCCGCCTCGGCCGCGCGCCGTTGGGCCGGGCTCGCCGCAAGCCTCGGCCTCGGCGCCGCCGGCGGCGCGATCGCCTACCGGCTCGGGGCGCCGATGCCATGGATGTTGGGCGCGGTGCTGGCGAACGCCATCTGGGCGGTCGGCTTTCCGGGGAAGCTGCACCCCGTGTGGTTTCCCGAAACGCTCCGGAACGGCTTCATCGTCGTCATCGGAGTGATGATCGGCGGCATGTTCACCGCCGATCTCCTCGCCCGTCTGCCGGGCTGGTGGCCGGGGGCGATCGGCGTCGTCGCCTATGCGGTGACGGCGCAGTTCGCCGCCTTCGCGCTCCTGCGCCGGGTCGGCGGGCTCGACCGGCCGACCGCATGGTTCGCCGCCTCGCCCGGCGGGCTGATCGAGAACATCCTCTTCGGCGAGGCGTCGGGCGGCGACCGGACGACCATCGCCGCGCTCCAGTTCCTCCGTATCGTGATCGTGATCATCGTATTGCCCTTCGGCTTCTCGATCTGGGTCGGCCACGCCGTCGGCAGCGCCAGTGGAATGTCGATGAGCGGCGGCCGCGGCGCGACGGAGATGTTCGATCTCACCCTGCTCGCCGTCGCCGGCATCATCGGCCTCGTCGTCGGCCGCGGGCTCCGCATCCCCGCCGGCCATATGGTCGGCCCGATCGGGGCGAGCGCGGCGATGCACCTCTCCGGCCTCGTCGACACGCAGCCCCCCGCCATCGCCGTGATGGCGGCGCAGGTGGTGATCGGCTCCTCGCTCGGCGCGCGCTTCGCCGGGCTGCCGCTCTCGGCGCTGAAGCGGCTCGTCGGGCTCGCCATGGCGAAGGGCGCAGTGATGCTCGGCCTCGCGCTTCTTTTCGCCTTCCTCCTCTCGCCGGCGACGGAGGAGGCGCCCTCGCTCTACCTCATGGCCTTCGCGCCGGGCGGGGTGATCGAGATGGGGCTGATCGCGCTGACGCTCGGGGCGAACCCGGTCTTCGTGACGACGCATCACATCATGCGCATCTTCTCGACCGTCTTCCTCACGCCATGGCTCTATCGCCGCTTCGTGGAGCGGCGGGCGTTCTAGGGGGCGGGGCCGAAGAGCCCGGTCTCGCCGAAGAGCCGCTCCAGCGCCTCGATCCGCCGCTTCGTCCGCCGCCAGCCGCGATCCTGCGTCGCCGCCACCAGCGACTCGACGAGGAGGAGCGTCGGCGTCGCCGTATCCCAGGCCGAGGGCGCCTCGATCCGCACCGCGAAGACATGCGCGGCGAGCCGCGCCGCCGGGGAGCGCCACTGGTCGGTGAAAAGCACTATCTCCGCCCCCTGAGCCTTCGCCGCCTTGGCGAGGCGGAGCGCCGCCGGCTCGTAGCGCCGCACGTCGAAGAGGACGAGCGCGTCGCCCGGCCGGATGTCGATCACCTGATGCGCCCAGCCCGCCGGCGAATGCGGCAGGAGCCGCACGCCCGGCCGCAGCATCTCGAAATGGAGGTGGAGATATTCCGCCAGCGTCCGGGTGATCCGCCCGCCCGCGACGAAGACCGCCCGCTTCGGGTCGGCCAGAAGGTCCGCCGCGGCGTCGAAGGCGGCGACGTCGATCGCCGCCAGCGTCTGCCTTATGTCGGCGATCGCCGCCTCGGCGTAGCGGTTCAGCACATGGTCGCCCGGCGCCGCGTCGGCCCAGAGCTCCCGCTTCGCGATGGGCCCGCTGACGCGCGCCTCGAGCTCGGCGCGAAGCGCCGCCTGCATCGCCGGGAACCCGCCGAAGCCCAGCTTCTGCGCCAGCCGCGTCACCGAAGGGGCCGAAACCCCCGCCGCCTCGGCGAGCCGCGGCGCGGTCTCCAGCCCGGCGAACGGGTAGTTCGCGGCCAGCGTGGCGGCGAGCCGCGTCTCCGCCGGCGTCAGCCGCTCCGCCTCGTTCTCCAGCCGCTCGGCGACGGTCAGCGACACGCGATCCTCCTCCGCTCGCGCCAAGGTAGCGCGGCGCGCGCGCGCTGAACAACGATTTTCAGACTTGGCTTGACAGCCAACGGGGTTCTGAATTTTTCTTTTCAGAAGGGGGTCGGGATGACGCCGTTCGAGCCAGAGATCGTCGGGGCGGAGAGGGCCGCAAGCGCGGGCTTCGTGATCGCCTGCGAGCACGCCTCCCACCACATCCCGGATGAGTTCGCCGGCCTCGGCCTCGCGCCCGAGGCGCGCCGCGCCCATGTCGCCTGGGATCCGGGCGCGAAGGCGGTCGCGGCGGGCCTCGCCGAACGGCTCGGCGCGCCGCTCGTCGCCGCGACCGTCTCCCGCCTCGTCTACGACATCAACCGCCCGCCCGAGGCGCCGGACGCGATCCCGGAAACGAGCGAGGTCTTCGAGATCCCCGGCAATCGCGGCCTCTCCGCCGCGCAGAAGGCCGCCCGCGCCGCACGCATCCATGCGCCCTTCCACGCCGCGCTCGCCCGGCTTCTCGCCGCCGCGCCGGAGGCGGCGCTCGTCACCATGCATAGCTTCACCCCGGTCTGGTTCGGCAAGCCGCGCGCGGTGGAGCTGGGAATCCTCCACGATGCAGACCCCCGCCTCGCCGACGCGGTTCTTGCTGCGGCGCCACACGGGATCGACGCGCGGCGAAACGAGCCCTACGGTCCCGAACACGGGGTGACCCATACGCTCCGCCTGCACGCGATCCCCGAGGGCCGCCCCAACGTGATGATCGAGATCCGCAACGACCTGATCGCCGACGAGGCCGGCCAGCGCCGCTTCGCCGACCTCCTGGCCGCGGCGCTGAGATCGGCCCGGCTCGGGCGGGCGGCGTGATGGGGGCGCTGGCGGCCTATGTACGGGTGGTGGAGGCGGTCTGCTACCGCGTCGGCCGCGTCGCGATGTGGAGCTTCTTCGCGATGATGGCGGTTCTCGTCTGGTCCTCCATCTCGAAGACTTTCCTCACCCCCGCGCTCTGGACGCTGGAGACGGCGCAGTTCCTGATGGTGGCCTATTTCTTCCTCGGCGGACCCTATTCGATTCAACTCGGCTCCAACGTGCGGATGGACCTTTTCTACGCCGACTGGTCGCCGACAAAGAAGGCGCAGGTGGACGCGCTCTCGGTCTTCTTCCTGATGTTCTTTCTCGTCGTGCTGCTCTGGGGCGGCGTCGACAGCCTCTCCTACTCGCTGCAATACGGTGAGCGGAACCCGACCGCCTGGCGCCCCTATCTCTGGCCGATCAAGGCGGCGATGGTCTTCGGCGTCATTCTGATGCTCCTCCAGGCGACGGCGGAACTCGCGCGGGACGTGGCGAAGATCCGGGGCGTGGAGTTCGGCCCGCGGCCGACCGAAAGGCGGGGCGAGGTCGCGTCATGAGCTACGAGCTGATTGCCCTCTTCATGTTCGCCTCGATGATGCTGATGCTGGCCACCGGCCAGCGCGTCTTCGGCGCGATCGGCGCGGTGGCCGCCATCTCCGCCGTCCTCCTCTGGGGCGCGGGGGCGACGAACATCCCCTTCGGCGCGGCGATGAAGCTGATGAAGTGGTATCCGCTCCTGACGCTGCCGATGTTCGTCTTCATGGGCTACGTCCTCTCCGAAAGCCGGATCGCGGACGATCTCTACCGGATGTTCCACGTCTGGTTCGGCCCGGTCCGCGGCGGCCTCGCCATCGGCACGATCTTCCTGATGGTGCTGATCTCGGCGATGAACGGGCTTTCGGTCGCCGGCATGGCGATCGGCGCCACCATCGCACTCCCCGAACTGCTGAAACGCGGCTATGACAAGCGGATGGTGACCGGGGTGATCCAGGCCGGCGCCTCGCTCGGCATCCTGATCCCGCCCTCCGTCGTCCTCGTGCTCTACGCCATGATCGCGCGGCAGCCGGTCGGGCAGCTCTGGCTCGCCGGGGCGCTACCGGGGCTGATGATGGCGGCGCTCTTCATCCTCTACATCGCCATCCGCTGCCGGTTTCAGCCGCAGCTCGGCCCGGCCCTGCCGCCGGAAGAGCGCGCCGTGCCGCGGGCGGAGAAGCTGCGGCTCCTCACCGCCGGGCTCCTGCCCGTCGGCGTCTTCGCCGCGATGATGATCCCCTTCGTCAACGGCTGGACCTCGCTGGTCGAAAGCTCCGCGATCGGCGCCGTCACCGCCTTCCTCGCCGCGGTGCTGAAGGGCCGGATGTCATGGCGCGTCTTCGAGACCTCGACGCGGCAGACGCTGGCGGTCTCCTGCATGTTCATGTGGATCATCCTCGCCGCGCTCGCCTTCGGCGCCGTCTTCGACGGGCTCGGCGCGGTGCGTGCGATCGACAACCTCTTCACCGAGCGGCTGGGCCTCAATCCCTGGATCATCCTGATCCTGATGCAGCTCTCGTTCCTCCTGATGGGAACCTTCCTCGACGACACGGCATTGCTCGTCATCGTCGCTCCGCTCTACCTCTCGCTGGTGAAGGAGCTCGGCTTCGATCTCGTCTGGTATGGCGTCCTCTACACCATCACCTGCCAGATCGCGTACATGACGCCGCCTTTCGGCTACAACCTCTTCCTGATGCGGGCGATGGCCCCGCCCGAGATCGGCATCAGGGACATCTACGCCTCCATCGCGCCCTTTGTCGCGGTGATGGCGCTCGCCCTCGCGCTGGTGATGATCTTCCCGGAGATCGCGCTCTGGCTGCCGGGGCAGGTATACGGTTTCTAGAAGCAGAAGAACGCCGCAACGGCGCGGACCAAGCGACAAGGAGAGTCAGATGACGACGAGACGGAAATTCCTCGCCACCGCCGCGGCCGCGGCCCCCGCGGCGCTCGCCGCTCCCGCGGTCCGCGCCCAGTCGACCATCCGCTGGCGGCTCCAGACCTATGCGGGCCCCGCGCTCGGCGAGCACGTGATCAAGCCGGCCATCGACGCCTTCAACAAGATCGCCGGCGACGAGATGCAGATCGAGCTCTTCTACGCCGATCAGCTGGTGCCGACCTCCGAGCTCTTCCGCGCCATGCAGTCCGGCACCATCGACGCGGTGCAGTCGGACGACGATTCGATGGCCTCGCCGACCGAAGTCACCGTCTTCGGCGGCTACTTCCCCTTCGCCTCGCGCTACTCGCTCGACGTGCCGGTGCTCTTCAACCAGTACGGCCTGAAGGAGATCTGGGAGGCGGAATACGAGAAGGTCGGGGTGAAGCACATCTCCGCCGGCGCCTGGGATCCGTGCCATTTCGCCACGAAGGAGCCGATCACGTCGCTGAAGGATCTCGAGGGCAAGCGCGTCTTCACCTTCCCGACGGCGGGCCGCTTCATGGCGCAGTTCGGCGTCGTGCCGGTGACGCTGCCCTGGGAGGACATCGAGGTCGCGGTGCAGACCGGCGAGCTTGACGGCATCGCCTGGTCCGGCATCACCGAGGACTATACGGTCGGCTGGGCCGACGTGACCGACTACTTCCTCACCAACAACATCTCCGGCGCCTGGTGCGGCTCCTTCTTCGCCAACATGGACCGCTGGAACGCCCTGCCGGAGAAGCTGCAGGAGCTTCTGCGGATGACCTTCGACAGCTCCCACTACTACCGCCAGTGGTGGTACTGGGGCGGCGAGGCCTCGCTCCGCGTCAACGGCTCGAAGATGAAGCTGACCACGATCCCGGACGCCGAATGGGCCACCGTCGAGGCCGCCGCGGTGAAGTTCTGGGACGAGATCGCCGCGGAAAGCGAGACCAAGGCGAAGGTCGTCAAGATCTTCAAGGAATACAACGACGTGATGAGCAAGGCCGGGCGGCCCTACCGCTACAGCTGAGCCCCTGAAACGCCGGGGGCGCGTCCGCCGCGCCCCCGGCCCGCGAAAGAGCGAACATGACCGGCCGACTGACCCTCGAAGAGCTCGAACGCCTCGCCGCGTCCGGGCGGATCGACACCGTGATCTGCGGCGCGCCCGACATGCAGGGCCGCCTCATGGGCAAGCGCTTCACCGCGCGGCACTTCCTCGACGCCGCCCATGAGGAGACGCATAGCTGCAACTATCTCCTCGCCACCGACATGGAGATGCACACGGTCCCCGGCTACGCCGCGACAAGCTGGGCCGCGGGCTATGGCGACTACATTCAGAAGCCGGATCTCTCGACCCTCCGCATCGCCGGCTGGACCGAAAGCTCCGCGCTGGTGATCGCCGATCTTCTCGACCATCACGGCGACCCGGTGCCGCACGCGCCCCGGAACATGCTGAAAAGGCAGATCGACCGCCTCGCCGCGCTCGGCTACGGGACCGCCGCCGCGACCGAGCTCGAATTCTTCCTTTTCAAGGAAAGCTTCGAGGATCTCGCCGCGCGCAAGTGGCGCGAGCCGACGCCGATCTCGCCCTACAACGAGGATTACCACATCTTCCAGACCGCGAAGGAGGAGGGCGTCATCCGCCCGCTCCGGAACGGGCTGATGGCCTCCGGCGTCCATGTCGAGAACACCAAGGGCGAGGCCGAGGCGGGCCAGCACGAGATCAACATCCGCTACGCCGACGCGCTCGGCGCCGCCGACACCCACATGATCGTCAAGGAGGCGACCAAGGAAGTCGCCTGGGCGCATGGCCACGCCGCCACCTTTATGGCGAAATACGACCACGCCGCCGCCGGTTCCTCCTCGCATGTCCACATGTCGCTGACCGCGAAGGACGGCCCGCCGTTCCACGATCCGTCCGCGCCGCACGGCATGTCGGCGCTGATGCGGCAGTTCCTCGGCGGGCAGGTCGCGCACGCCGCGGAGGCGGCCTTCTTCCTCGCCCCCTTCGTCAATTCCTACAAGCGGTTCTGTGTCGGCATGTTCGCGCCGACCAAGATCGTCTGGTCGCGGGACAACCGCACCGCCGGCTTCCGCGTCGTCGGCGAAGGCACGAAGGGCGTGCGCGTCGAGTGCCGGATCGGCGGGGCGGACCTCAACCCCTATCTGGCGATCGCGGGCCTTCTCGCCTGCGGGATCGCCGGCATCGAAGGAAAGATGGACCCCGGAGAGGAATTCCGCGGCGACGCCTATTTCGGCGACGTCCCCTCGATCCCGCCGACGCTCCGCGAGGCGACGGCGAAGCTCGAAGGCTCCGCCATGCTCCGCGCCGCGATGGGCGACGCCGTCATCGACCACTACGTCCGCTGCGCCCGCTGGGAGCAGGAGGATTTCGACGCGAAGGTCACCGATTACGAGCGCGTCCGCGGCTTCGAAAGGGCCTGAGATGCGCGCCGCCCCGCGCCTGACGAGGGCGGCCCCCCGCCGCCCCGCCGGCGCCCCCGACTGACCCGTAGAGGCAGAAAATGTCCGACATGATCCGCTGTTTCTCCCCGATCGACGGCGCCCTCGTCGCCGAGCGGGAGGCGTTCGACAAGCGCGCCGCCGCCAGTGCGCTCGAACGCGCCCGCGCCGCGCAGACGGACTGGGCCGCGCGGCCCGTCGCCGAGCGCGTGAAGCTGGTCGAGGCCGGCGTCGCCGCCTTCGCCGCGATGGAGGACTCGGTCCCCGAACTCGCCCGCATGATGGGCCGCCCGATCCGCTATGGCGGCGAGGCGAAGGGCGTCGCCGAGCGCGCCGGCTACATGGCCTCCATCGCCGAGAGCGCGCTGGCGCCAATCCGCATCGCCGACGACGCAGGCTTCCGCCGCTACATCGCGCGGGAGCCGCACGGCGTCGTCCTCGTCGTCGCGCCCTGGAACTACCCTTACCTGACCGCCATCAACACGGTCGCGCCGGCGCTCATCGCCGGCAACGCGGTGCTGCTCAAGGCGGCGGCGCAGACCCTCCTCTCCGGCGAGCGGCTCGCCCGCGCCTTCCATTCCGCCGGCGTGCCGGAGGCGGTGCTCCAGCCCGTCCACCTCACCCATCAGGGGACGACCGACCTCATCGCCGCCCGCGCCTTCGACTTCGTGAACTTCACCGGCTCGGTCGGCGGCGGCCGCGCCATCGAGAAGGCGGCGGCCGGCACCTTCACGCCGATCGGCCTCGAACTTGGCGGCAAGGACCCGGGCTTTGTCATGGAGGACGCCGACCTCGAAGCGGCGGCCGAAACGCTGATCGACGGCGCGATGTTCAACTCGGGCCAGTGCTGCTGCGGCATCGAGCGGATCTACGTCGCCGCGCCGCTCTTCGACCGCTTCGTCGAGAAATGCGTCTCGATCTGCGAGACCTACACGCTGGGGGACCCGCTCGACCCCGCGACCACGATGGGCCCGATGGCGCAGACCCGCTTCGCCGATCTCGTCCGCCGGCAGACCGCCGAGGCGGTCTCGGCCGGCGCGAAGGCCCTCGTCGACCCGAAGAAATTCCCCGACCAGGGCGGCGCCTATCTCGGACCGCAGGTCCTCACCGGCGTCAGCCACAAGATGGACCTGATGAAGGAGGAGAATTTCGGCCCCGTCGTCGGCATCATGAAGGTCTCCGGCGACGACGAGGCCCTCGCCCTGATGAACGACTGCGCCTACGGCCTCACCGCCTCGCTCTGGACCCGCGATCTCGACCGCGCCGAACGGCTCGGCGCGCGGATCGAGACCGGAACCGTCTTCATGAACCGCTGCGACTATCTCGACCCCGCGCTCTGCTGGACCGGGGTGAAGGAGACCGGCCGCGGCGCCGCGCTTTCCGTCCTCGGCTACCAATCGCTGACGCGCCCGAAATCCTTCCACCTGAAGAAACCGCAATGACCGACAGCCCCCGCGCCAACTTCTCCTATCCCACCGCCGTCCGCTTCGGCGCCGGCCGCGTCGCCGAACTGCCGGAGGCCTGCGCCGCCGCCGGCATGAAGCGGCCGCTCCTCGTCACCGATCGCGGCCTCGCGTCGATGCAGATCACCGCCCGCGCGCTCGACATTCTCGACGCCGCCGGCCTCGGCCGCGCCGCCTTCTCCGAGGTCGACCCGAACCCGACCGGCGCGAACCTCGAAGCCGGCCTCGCCGTCTACAAGGCGGGCGGGCATGACGGCGTCGTCGCCTTCGGCGGCGGCTCCGCGCTCGATCTCGGCAAGGCCATCGCCTTCATGTCCGGCCAGTCCCGCCCGGTCTGGGAGTTCGAGGATATCGGCGACTGGTGGACCCGGGCGGACCCGGCCGGCATCGCCCCCAATGTCGCGGTGCCGACGACGGCCGGCACAGGCTCCGAGGTCGGCCGCGCCTCGGTCCTCACCAACGAGGAAAGCCACGAGAAGAAGATCATCTTCCACCCGAAGATCCTGCCCTCGGTGGTGATCGCCGACCCCGAACTCACCGTCGGGATGCCCCGCGCCATCACCGCCGGCACCGGCATGGACGCCTTCGCCCATTGCCTCGAGGCCTATTGCTCGCCGCACTTCCACCCGATGAGCCAGGGGATCGCGCTCGAGGGCATGCGGCTCGTGAAGGAGGCGCTGCCCCGCGCCGTCGCCGAGCCGACCGACCTCGCCGCGCGGGCGGACATGATGGCCGCCGCGATGATGGGCGCCGTCGCGTTCCAGAAGGGGCTCGGCGCGATCCACGCCATCTCGCACCCGGTCGGCGCGCGCCACCACACCCATCACGGCATGACCAACGCCGCGGTGATGAGCGCCGTCCTCGGCTTCAACCGCTCCGCGGTGGAGACGAAGATCGAGCGCGCCGCGGCCTATCTCGGCATTTCCGGCGGATTCCACGGCTTCGCCGCCTTCGTTGACGGGCTGATCTCCGGCGTCGGCCTGCCGCAGGGCCTCACCGCCCTCGGCGTGAAAGACCCGGACCTCGACCTTCTCGCCGAGGACGCGGCGCGCGACCCTTCCTGTGGCGGCAACCCGATCCCGCTGACGAAGGAGAACCTTCGCCCGCTGATCGAGGCCTGCCTCTGAGCCGTCGGGCCGTTTCCGGCGCGGCTCCTGTCGCGCCGGAATGGAAGTTCATAGCGATTACAATGACGTAAGCCCCGTATCGCGTGCGATAGCCGGGATGGCGCCTGCGACAAGGCCGTGGACCGCTTGAACCGGGCGGCGGGCGCGCCACCTCGGAGGCCATGATCCTCACGCCCTCCCGCCGCGCCTTCCTCGCAGGCGCCGGCGCAGCGCTTCTCGCCGCCCCGGCCCGCGCCGCCTTCGACGAGACGCGCCGCCGCGCCGCGGCGCTCGACCAGCTTCGAAGCCTCGTCATCGTCCATCGCGGCGAGATCCGTCTCGCCGAGGCGCTCCGCGGCCCGGCGCCGGATCGGCCGGTCAACGTGAAGTCGGTCTCGAAGACGCTCGTCGCGCTCCTGACCGGCTGCGCGATCCGGGAGGGCGTCGTCTCCGGCCCCGGGGCGCGGCTTGCGGAGGTCGCGCCGCGACTCATCCCGAAAGGCGCCGATCCCCGTGTCGAAGCGATCACGCTCGGCCCCCTCCTCTCCATGACCGCCGGGCTCGAGCGCACCTCGGGCACGAATTACGGCCGCTGGGTTGAAAGCCGGAACTGGGTCGCCCATGCGCTGAGCCGGCCCTTCGTCGCCGAGCCCGGCGCGTCCTTCCAGTATTCGACGGGCGCCTTCCATGTCCTCGGCGCTGCGCTCGCCGTGGCCTCGGGCCGTTGCCTCCACGCCCTCGCGTCGGACTGGCTGGCCCGGCCGCTCGGCGTCGCCATCCCGCCCTGGACCCGCGATCCGCAGGGCTACTTCATGGGCGGCAACGAGATGGCGCTCTCGCCGCTCGGCCTCGCGCGGATCGGCGAATGCGTCCGCGCCGGCGGGCTATGGGAGGGCGGGTCGGCGATCCCCGCGGACTGGATCGAGGAAAGCTGGGCGCCCCGCGCCCGCTCCCCCTTTTCCGGCGATCTCTACGGCTATGGCTGGTTCCTGACCGAGCTCGGCGGCGCGCCCTGCGCCTATGCCCGCGGTTATGGCGGGCAGATGCTGTTCGTCCTGCCCGGGGCCGAACTCACCGTCGCCGTCACCTCGGACCCGACCCGCCCGGCCCGCACCGAAGGCCATGTCGGCGACATCCGCCGCCTCGTCGCCGAGACCGTGCTGCCGGCCCTGACGTAGGAAGGGCGCCAGCGCCGAAGCGGGTCG